>CAYYVB010000062.1:0-12382 GCA_964475035.1 uncultured Opitutaceae bacterium
CTCCCGTATTGTTCTGGGCGACGCCGAACTTGAGATTGTCAATCCCGAGAGCATCGAGGCCAGTCAGGCCCGCGAAGCCGACATCGCCTTCGCCCTTGTAGGCGTATTTGCCGGCCTTGTCCCCGCTCGTGTAAAACACCAAGCCGAAGTTGACGTTGGACAGGTGCAAGCCGATGGCGTCGGCATTCACCTCGGTGTCGAGGACGCCGTCGGTCGTCTCGTAGAGCGGGCCGCTACCGACGAACACCTCGGCGTCGGCCACGCCGAAGATGAAGCGGCTGTATTCGGACGTGGATTCGCGGGTGAAGACGAAGTCGCCGTAGAGCTCGAGCACGCTGCCGAAGGAAAGCGCAACATCCGTGGCGCGGAATTGGAGGAACGGGGCGGTCTCGCCGGCCACTTCGTCTTCGCTGAAGGTGAGGTCGTATTCGTTCCCGTCGAGCGTGACGGTGACGTTTTGGCCCGTGGTGAATTGGTTGATGCGCAGCGTCATCGTGGCGCTGAACGTAATCCCCGTGACGCCCTCAAGCGTGACCGTGCCGGTGACGATGCCGGCGTTAAGCCCGCCCTCCTGGAGGAGGACCGCGCTGCCGTTCGTCAGGCGGAGACCGATGCCACTGCCGCTGATGTTGTCGCCGATGAAGATCTCGACGTTGGCGCCCGCGATGACTGTGCCGGCGGTGGAACTCTTGTAGCTGAAGTCACCGCTGATTTCGATGCCGGGGATGCTGATCGAGAGGTCGGAGAAGACGATGCGCGTGTAGATGCCCTCCTCGAGGTCGACCGTGCCGAAGACGCCGGTGGCACTGACGGCTTCGCCTGTGTCGTTGATCTCGAAGATGAGCGTCGAGCCCGCCGAGAACGGTCCGACAGCGATATTCGCCTCAAAGGAGAGCGAACCCGCGATGCCATCGTCGGTGATGACGAGGATGCCCTGCGCATTCTCGATCGTGAAGGGCGTGCCGCCCGTCCCTTGGCCGGCGAAGTTCGGGATCTCGATGTCTGCAGCGGAGATGATGATGGTCTTCTCACCCTCGGTGTCGGTGAACTGCTCGAAGGAGAACCGACCGCTGAAATCAAGGCTCGCGAACGTGACCGACAGCGGATCCGCCACCACCCGGACGAGGCTTCCGGCCTCGGCCTGGAGGACGATATCATCCTCGCCGACGGTGACGGTCTCGTCGACGGCCTGGGTGAGCTCGGCCAGCGTAAAGGTGAAGGTCGAGCCGGGGTTGACCGAGAAGCCGGGGATGTCAAAGGCCACCTCGACCGTGAGCGACGCGATGTAGCCGGCGGAATTGAACAGGAACGCGCCCGAACCGTTCGAGAGCGTGAGGAAGTCGGTCGTGCCGCTGCTGATGACCGTCGAGAAGTCGGAGACGCCGACCTTGATTACGGATTGACCGGCTGAGTCGAGGCCCTTGGTGAAGCTGAAGTCGCCACTGATCGTGAGGATCTCGCCGATCGAGAGGGAGAGGTTGTCGACCGAGAAGGCAAGGAAGGGATTCTCAACCGTGCCGAGACCAACCGTGAGCGGAGCGCTGATGCCGTCGACTTCGAGCGGATCCGTCTCGGCGGAGAAGTCGATACCGCTGGTGTTGTATTGGACCGTGACAGTATCAGCGGAAATGTCCGCGAACTCCTCGATGCCGTCGAGATAGAAGGTGCCCGAGGCCTCGAGGGCGATGCTGCCGTCCTCGTAGATCATCAATCCGAGCGAACCGCCCGTCACGCCGACGGCGAAGTCCGGATCCTCCGCGTTGCCGATGCTGAGGCCCGCGGAGACGTTGCTGGCGACGACCACGATGTCGCCGTCGCTCATCTTGAAACCGAAAGAACCACTGACCGAGATGAAGTCGGCGATGCCGAGTTCACCGTTGCCCACCGAAACGCTCAACAGGGCGGAGTCGAAGTCGAAGGAGATCGGATCGTTGCCCGTCGCGACCTCGAACACGTCATCGCCGGTGAGCGCGCTGAAGTCCAACGCCGGCGGGGCGGTCGTGGTCGGGCCGGTGGCGGCGTTGTAAGACACCGTGATGTTCTGGAGCGAGAAGGTGAGCGCGTCGGGCAGGCCGACGAAGGTGGCGGAACCGGCCGAGACCTTCAGCGCCGTGTAGACGACCTCCGCATCGGCTTGGTCGAGGATCGCGAGACCGAAGTCCACGTCACCGAGGGCGATGCCGACGGCGCCATCCGCATCCGGCGTGTCGGACGCGTCGACGATGCCGTCGTCGTTGCTATCCTGCCAATATGGGCCGCCGATGCCGGCGAACACATAGACGTTGGAACCGCCGATCTTGAGCGTGGAAACTTCCTGCGTGACGCCATCGGTATCGGGAATCTCGACCGTGCCGCCCTGTTCGAAGGCAAAGCCGCCGCGCACGTAGACAAATTGGGAAATCTGCAGCGTGGCATCGGCCACCTCCACGCGCAGCAACGGGCCGGAGAAGTCGAGCGTCACGTCTTCGCCGCCGGTCGGCACGACCAAGCCGGCACCTTCGTCGTAAAGCGAAAGATCGAGCACCGGCGCCGCGGGGTTGG
This sequence comes from uncultured Opitutaceae bacterium, assembly GCA_964475035.1. GTDB lineage: Bacteria > Verrucomicrobiota > Verrucomicrobiia > Opitutales > Opitutaceae > Didemnitutus. The sequence goes on from CAYYVB010000062.1 coordinate 2,542, forward strand.
TGGAGCGGACCTGGTTGACCGCAAGCGACAGGTTGCGCGCCGTGAGCGTGAGACCGGGGATGCCAAGCACCGTTGCCGAGGCGGCCGAGGCCGAGAGCGCGAGGTAACTGTCGGTATCGCTGGCCGAGGTCGGCTTGAACAGCGCGAGACCCAGGCGGATGCCGCCCATCGCGAAGCCGATGATGCCGTCGGTGTCCTCGACGTGGCCGCCTTCCGCGTCGGTCCAATACGGCCCACCGATGCCGGCGAACACATAGGCGTTGTCCGTGCCGAGCTTGAGCACGGTGACTTCCTTGGTCGGCGAACCGTCGGCCGTCGTGGCGACGGTGATGGTCTCGCCCGCCTCGAGGGCGAAGGAGCCGCGGACGTAGATGAATTCCGAAAGCGCGAAGGTCGCGTCGCCGATCATCACGCGCAGGGCGCGACGGTTGAAGTCGAGCAGCATGTCGCCGTTGCCGGTCGGGATGGCGAGCGAACCGTCCTCGAATGCCGTGAAGTCGATCACGTCGGGCTGCGCCTCGGCGTCGGCACTGTCGGTAGCGAGGTTCAGCTCCACCGTGATGTCGCTGGCCGTGATCGTGAGGAGCGAACCAAGGCCGACGAGTTCGGCCGAATCGGCCGTGGCTTTGAGGGCGATGTAGGAAAGCGTGGAACCTTCCTCAGTCGGCGTGCCGAGGAAGAGGCCGACGTTGACGTTGCCCAGTGCGACACCGAGCGCGCCGTCGGCGACGGGAACGTCATCGCTGTCAACGTCGCCATCCCCATCGCTGTCGGTCCAATATGGCCCGCCGACCCCGGCGAAGATGTAGGCGTTGGAGAAACCGATCTTGAGGACGTTGAGCTCGCGGACGATGTCGTTCGTATCGGTGGACTCCAGGGCGGAGGAACGTTCCAGGGCGAAGCCGCCGCGGACGTAGAGGAATTCGGAAACCGCCAAGGTAGCGTCGGCGACGGAGACGCGGAAGAACGGATCGGTGTATTTGAGATCGACGGTGGCGGTGCCTCCGAGGTAAACGCCCAGTCCGGTTCCCCCGAAACGGGTGAAGTCGAACACATCCGGCGTCGCCAGTTCGTCAGCCGTGTCAGCGGCGTCGTTGAGCTCGACCGTGATGCCACTGATCGTGAGCGTGAGCGCCGAACTCAGGCCGACAAAGGTTCCGGTCTCAGCCTCGATGCGCAATGCAGTGTAGGCGATGGTCGGCGCGTCGCGGCCGGTGAGGAAGGCGATTCCGGCGGTGACCCCGCCGATGGCGATGCCAAGGGCGCCGTCGGACTCAGGTGTGTCGGCGGACGTGATCTGGCCGTCGTCGTTGCTGTCGACCCAATACGGGCCGCCGATACCGGCGAACACGTAGGCGTCGGAAGCACCGACCGTGAGGATGTCGTAGGTGACGTCTTCCCCACCCTCTTCGGTGCTCGGGAGCACGCTCTCCTTCTTCTCGAAGGCGAAGTTGCCGGCGACGGTGACGAAGCCAAAGAACTCGAATTGGAAGTAGCCGGAGGCGCGGACGAGGTTGCCGTCGTCGCCCGACATATCGAGGACCATGCGGTCGTCCTCGAGCGGGCCGGTGACGACTTCGAAGCCGTCGCCGTCGTTGGCCGCGGCCCAATCGATGACCGTCTCGCCGCCGTCGGGATTCAGTTCGCCGGTTTGCTCGGTCGAGAGCGCGGCGTCGGTGACATCGAGCGTGATATCAACCGTGAAGTCCGGGATGTCGCGGCCCGCGAGGTCGGCGCCGGCGAACTCGATCTCCCAGGTGCGGTTGCCGTATTCATAAACCGTGATGGTGAGCTCGTCGTAGAAAGCGTTGAGCGCGGCGAACACGGCATCGACCAGTTCATCGGCCGTCGCATCTAGGTTGACCGAGGTAGTGACGATGGTCTCGCCGTCGAGTTCGAGCGTGAGGGTGAAGGTGCCGTTGGCGCCCTGCGTGATGACGACGCGCTGGACTTCGGCGACCGGTGCGCTGCCCTTCGTCTGCTCGGTGGCACCGACCGTGAGGGAACCGGCGAGGGCCTTCTGCGAACCGCCGACGATCGTCGCGCTGAGCGAGGCGGTCGGGCCGGTGGCGGTGGCGTTGACGACGATGAGCTGCGGCGTGCGGCCTTCGAAGCTCGTCGGGTTGAAGGTGACGACGTAGACGGAGTTCGTGTCGGAAGTGACAGAACCGGACGAGAGCGGGCTCCACGCATTGGTCAGGGCCTGGGCGACTTCGGAGGCACTGGCGCCGATGCGCAGGACATCGGTGAGGTAGGTCGTGCCGTTGTCGGTGATCGAGAGGCGGAATGTGCCGCCGCCGGCCGGCGGGGTGATCGTGATGCGCTGCTGCTGCCCCGTGGCGGCCGAGCCGGACGAGATGCTCTGGATGTTGATGAAGCCAAAGTTCAGGCGGTTCGTGTCGGCCGTGAGCGAGGCGAGGTGGCGCGGCTGGATGCTGCTCGAGAAGGTGATGATGTAGCGCTGGTGCGTGATGGACGAGGACTGGTCGTAGGTGACCGTGACCTTGCCCGCGCCGACGGTGCGGAGATTTTCCAGCGCCTGGCGGATGTAGCGGGCGTTGTTGGTGACATCACTGCCGGCGTAGCGGATGGCGGCGGTGTTCACGTTGTTCAGCGAGAGCGTGTAGGTGCCGGAGGCCTTGAGCAGCACGTCGTCGATCGTCAGCGCGAAGGAGTAGGACGAGCCGCTCGTGCCGGCGGAAATGATCTCAACATTCGAGCTGACGGCCGGGAGCGTCGTGGCGATCGCGAGGCCGCTGACGGGCGTGCGGGCCAGTGTGCCGGTGAACTCGATCGAGAAGCCGCCGGAGCGTGTGCCGGTGACGTTGACGTTGCCCGCGCCGATGCCGGTGAGCGATTCGACCGCAGTGCGGAGATTGGCGATGAGCGTCGCATCGGAATCGCCCGAGCCGTAGATAAAGGCCGCGTTGGCTGCGCCGTAGGTGAAGGTGATCGTGGCGGCCGAGGCACCGAGGGAGAGCGTGTAGCGGGCGTTTTGGATGATGCCGCTGCTCGTGGTGCGGGCGACCATCATCGGCACATCACTGGCCGCGAGCGTGCCGCCGAACGCGATGCGGAAGCGGAACGTGGTCGAGGTGGAGGCCGGGTCGACCGTCACCGTGGCCGTGCGACCGTCGCCATTGAACAAGGTGTCGAGAGCCGACTGGATCGCGGTGGCGAGCGCGTTGACGTCGTTTTGGTAAGTAATGGCGGCGGTGGTGTCGTCGCCGAGCTTGAGGGTGAAGGCACCGTAGGCGGCGGCCGTGGCCGAGAGCGTGAGGAGCTGGACCTCGTTCGAACCCGGGACCGCAGCGGTGACCTCGGTGACCTCGGAGGAAAGCGTGGGCGGGGTCGTGGCGACGGAGAGGCCGGTGAGATCCTGGCCGGCGAGGTCGCCGACGAATTCGAGGACGAAGCCTTCGCCGCGATTGCCGCCGACCTGGACGTTGCCGGCGCCGATGCCGGTGAGCGATTCGAGGGCGGTGCGGAGGGCGGTGATGATCTGTCCGTCCGTCTCGTCGCCGCTGAGATCGAAGGACGCGTCCTCACCGTCGAGCGTGAACGTCACCGTGCCGAGCGTGCCGCCAAGATCGAGGCCGAGGACAGTGTTGTGCGAGGAGGCGGTGTTACGGTTGATCTCAACGAGGATGCCCTGCCCTTGCAGCGTGACGCCATCGAGGCCGATAAACGCGACTTGGTCGGCGGTGGCCTTGAGGGCCATCCAGCGCCAGGAGGGATTCGCGCGGTCGGTGACGAGCGCGAGGGCGAAGGCTCCCTGGTCGAGTTCGAGGCCGAGCGCTTCTTCGGTGCCGCCGTTGAGGCCGGCGAAGGCGTCGATGCGGGTCGCCCCGATGAGGAGCAGGTCGCCGTCCACGACGCGGCCGTCGGCGAGCGTAACGGTGCCGCGGGATTGTTCGAACGCGAAGCCGCCGGTGACGGAGAAGAAGGAGCCGACGGAGAGTGAGAGGTTGGCCGCGGCCTGCATCAGGTTGCCCTTCGCGCCGTCGATCTCGAACGTGATCTCGCTTTCCGGTCCGGTCGTGATCGTGACCGGAGTCGCTGTGTAATCGATGACGAGGTCGGCGCTGTCGTAGCCGGCGAGCGTGCCGTTGAAGCGGTTGACCGTGACCGAAATGGTGTCGCCGCCGACCGTCAGGCCCGGCAGGCCGACGAGCGAGAAGTCCGCGGAGGTCGCCTGGAAGGTCGTCCAGCTCACCGCCGTGTCGTCGATCTCGCCGTTGTAGAGGCCGAGCGCGAAATCCATGCCCGTGAGGCTGAGGCCCATGGCGAAGCCGGAATCGGCCGGGCCGTTCGCGCCGACGAAGGCGGAAACGCCGCTGCCGCCGATGGCGAGCAACTCGGTGTCGACTTCGTCGCCGTTGGCGAGCGTGACCGTCTCCTGCGTCTTCTCGAAGGCGAAACCGCCGGAGAGCATCACGAAGCCGAAGAGATTGATATCGACGTTGCCGGAGGCGCGCAGCGTCTCGCCATCCTCGGAGGACAGCTCGATGTCGTAACTGCTCGACGGGCCGGTGGTGACGGTGAGCGCCTCGGTGGAGTAGTCGACGAGGCTGCCGTCGCTAGCTGCACGGTTGATGGCGAGGGAAATGGTGTCGGCCTGCACAGTGAGGCCGTCGATGCCGATGAAGGCGGCGGAACCGGCCGTGGCCTCGAGCGTGAACCAGCTGCGGGTCGCGTCTTCCTCGTCCGTTTGTATGGCGAGCGCGAGATCGACTTCCCCGAGCTGGAAGCCGAGCTGCGGCTCGCCTCCACTGGCGAGGCCGGCGAAGACGTTGACGTCGTTGGCGCCGAGCGTGAGGCGCTCGACCTCGACTTCGGTGATGTTGCCTTCGCCGTCGTCGACCATAGCCGTGCCGGAAGAACGCGAGAAGGCGAGTTCGCCGTTGAACTGGACGAAGCCGAAGAGATTGACCTCGACGATACCGATCGCACGGATGAGGTCGCCGTCCGCGCCGTCAAACGTGAGGTCGACACCCGTCTCGCGGCTGGTCGGGACGGTGAAGGCCTCGTCGGAGTAATCGACGACGTTGGGTTCTTCGCCCTCGGCGACGTCGAGCTGGCGGTTGATTTCGACCGTGAGCGTGCGGACCGTGAGCGTGACGCCTTCGATGCCGGCGAAGGTGACCGTGTCGGCCGTGGCGAAGAGTGACATCCAGGAACGCGGCGTGTCGGTGGACTCCGCTTCGAGCTTCTCGGAGAAGAGCGCGAGACCGAACTCGCCGTTCTCGAGGACGAGGCCGATGGCGCCTTCGGCATCGGCGGGGCCGTTCACACCGGCGAAGGCATCGAGACCGGTGCCGCCGATCGTCATGACGTTGGTGTCAACTTCCTCACCGTCGGCGAGCGTGATGCGCTGCGTGGCCTGGCGGAAAGCGAGGCCGCCAGAGACGTAAAAGAATCCGCCGACGGAAAGGTTGATCTGACCGGCGACTTCGAGGAGCTGGCCAAACTCGCCGGCGAAATCGAAGTCGATCATCGTCCCCTGCCCCGTGAGAATTTCGACCGCCTCGCCCGAGTAATCGATGACGCGCAGGTCCGCATCGTCGCCCTCGGCGACACCGGAGACGCGATTGACGGAGAGGTGCAGTTCGGACGCTTCGACCGTGAGAACGGGCAGGCCGACGAGGCTAAACGTGTCAGCCGTGGCCTTGAGCGTCGTCCAGTTGAGCGCAGCGATCTCGTCCTGACCGGCCTGCGGCGTGTAAAGGCCGAGCGCGAAATCGAGACCGGTAAAGCTGAAGCCCATCGCGCCTTCCTCGTCGGCCGGACCATTGAGGCCGGCAAAGCCGCTGACGTTGTCTCCGCCGACGGAGAGCAGGAAGGTTTCGACCTCGGAGCCGTCCGCGAGCGTGACGGTCTGCGGGCGGTGTTCGATGGCGAAGCCGCCGCTGAGATAGATGAAGTCGCCGAGGATGAGCGTGGCCTCGCCGATGACGACGCGCTTCACGTAGTCGTTGAAATCGATGAGGATCGTGTCGCCGCCGGTGAGGACGGAGAGACCGCCACCATCCATGCCCGAGAAATCGCCGGCCAGCACTTCGCCGGAAGGATCGTCGGCGTAGTTCAGTTCGACCGTGATATCGGTGGCGGTGAGAGTGAGGACGCTTTCGAAGCCGACGAAGGAAGCGGTGTCGGCGTGGAGTTTCAGCGCGACGTAGGTCGCGGGCTCGGCGACGCCGGTCTGGCGGAGCATGGCGAGGGCCGCGTTGACGCCGCCGATGGCGATACCGGTGGCGCCGTCGGCCGCCGGTTCGTCGTCGCCGTCGATATCGCCGTCGTCATCGCTGTCGGTCCAGTAAGGTCCGCCGATGCCGGCGAAGACGCGGGCGTTCGCGAGGCCGAAGGTGATGACGTCGAGGTCGCGGGTCGTCTCCTCATCGATCTGCTCGACGACCGGCACACCCTTTTCGAGGGCGAAACCGCCGCGCAGGTAGATGAAGTCGGCGAATTGGAAGGTGGCATCGGCCGCCGTGATGCGCAGAAGAGCGCGGTCGTAATCGATCAGCACCGGATCGCCGCCGGTCTGGATGGTGAGGCCGCCGCCGTCGAGACCGGTGAAGTCGCCCGCCTCGACCGTTTCACTCGGGTCGTCGGCCATGTTCACGTCGAGCGTCAGGTCGGCGGCGCTGGCGACGAGGAAGTCCTCGAAGCCGACGAGCGCGGCGGAATCGGCCGTGGCCTTGAGCGCGATGTAAGTGGCGGGCGTCTCGGTGCCGGTCTGCTTGAGCAGCGCGAGACCGAAGGTCACGCCGCCGAGCGCGACGCCGATGGCGCCGTCGGCATTCGGCTCGTCGGAATCGTCGAGCACGCCGTCGTCATTGGAGTCGGTCCAGTAGGGTCCGCCGAGGCCGACAAAGAGGTAGGCATTGTCCGCGCCGACGAGCAGCACGTCGAGGTTGCGGGTCTCGCCGCCCTCGAGTTCCTCGCTGATCGATTCGCTGCGCTCGAAGGCGAACGCGCCGCGGAGATAGACGAACTGCGAAACCGCGAGCGTCGCATCGGCGACGGTCACGCGGAGCAGGCGCTCGTCGAAGGTGAGAAGCACGGCATCGCCGCCGGTTGCCACGGAAAGGCCGCCGCCCTCGAAGCGATTGAAGTCGAAGACGTCCGGCGTGGCCGCGTCGTCGGTGATGTCCTGGGCGCGGTTCAGCTCGATCGTGATACCGTTCGCATCGAACGTGAAGAGGTCGGCGGCGCCGACGAAGGTGGCGGTGTCGATCGCGGCGTTGAGCGCGGTGTAGACGATGGTCGGGTCGGCTTCGTTGACGAGGAGCGCGAAGCCTGCGGTGATGCCACCGGCGGCGAGACCCATCGCGCCGGCCGCGTCCGGCGTGTCGGCGCTGGTGATCTGGCCGTCGTCGTTGCTGTCGACCCAATACGGGCCGCCGATACCGGCGAAGACGTAGGCGTCGGACGAACCGAAGGTGAGGATGTCGAAGACTTCCGTTTCGTCACCTTCGAGGGCGGCGATTTCGTTCTGCTTCTTCTCGAGGGCGAAATTGCCGGCGACCGTGACGAAGCCGAAGAGTTGGATGTGCAGGTAACCGGAGGCGCGGAGCAGGTTGCCGTCGGAGCCGGCGAACTCGAGCGTGACGCGATCGTCCTCTTCCGGACCGGTGACGACCTCGAAGCCGTCGCCATCGTTGCTCGCGGCCCAGTCGATGACGACATCGCCGCCGTCGGGATTCGTCTCGCCGGTCTGCTCGGTCGTGAGTGCGGCATCGGTGATCTCGACGGTGAGGTCGACCACGACATCAGGCAGATCGAGGCCGGCGAGCTCGCCGGAGAACGCGATGTCCCAGGTGCGATTGCCATATTCGGTGACCGTGATGGTAAGCGTCGCGAAGGCGGCCTCAAGGGCGGCGAAGACGGCGTCGACCAACTCGTCGGCGGTGGCGTCGAAGCTGACCGCAGCCGTGACGTAGGAGTCGCCGTCGACCTCTATGGTCAGCGTGAATGTGCCGTCGGCGCCCTGCGAGATCGTCACGCGCTGGACTTCGCCAAGCGGCGCGCGACCGGCGGTCTGGGTGGAAACGTTGAAGGACAGCGCGCCAGCGGAGCTGCGCGTCGTGCCGCCAACCTGCGTGCTCTGGAGCGAGGCGGGCGTGCCGGTGGCGACCGCGGAGACGACGATGAGCGCAGGATCGCGGCCCTCAAAGCTCGAGGGGTTGAAGCTGATGACGTAGGCGGTGTCGGACTCCTTCTCGACGAAGCCGGAGGAAGCGGGGCTCCATGCGGCAGTGAGCGCGCGGGCGACGTCGGAGGCGCTGGCACCGATGCGGAGGTGGTCGGTCAGGTAGGTCGTGCCGTTGTCCGTGATACTGAGGCGGAACGTGCCGCCCTCGGAAGCGACGATCGTCACGCGCTGCGCGGCGCGGTCGGCGGAGACACCGTTCTGCGTGCCGGCGATGGAAACGGTGGCGTTATTGAGGCGGCTGTTGTCGGCCGACGCCGTCGGGAAATTGCGGCCGGAGACGCCGTTGACGAAGGTGACCGTGTAACGCTGCTCCGTGATCGTGGAGGTCTGGTCGTAGACGACAGTGACGTTGCCGCTGCCGATGATGGGCAATGCGGCGAGCGCCTCGCGGATGCGGCGGGCGTTGTTGGTGATGTCGCTGCCGGCAAACCGGATCGAGGAAGTCGTGTAGTTGCCGATGCTGAGTGTGAACGTGCCGGAGGCCGTGAGGCTGGCGTTGATCGTGATCGTCTGGATCTCGTTCGTGCTCGTGCCGGTGGTGGAGAGCTGCGTGACCGTCGTCTGGACCGGCGGATAAGCGGTCGTGACGCCGAGGCCGTTGACGGCGGTGCGGGCGAGCGCGCCGACGAACTCGATGGCGAAACCGTTCGCGCGCGTGCCGGTGACGAGGACGTTGCCCGCGCCGACGCCGCCGAGCGCCTCGATGGCGGCGGTGAGGTTGGCGATGATGGTCGCGTCGGAGTGACCGGCCGCGATGTTCGCGGCGCTGGTGTCGCCGCCGAGCGAGAAGGTCAGCGTCACGGCCGGCGAGCCGAGCGTGAGCGAGTAGCGGGCGTTGACGAGGACGCCGCTGACGACGTTGCGCACAGCGAGCAGGGCGACGTCCTTCGCGGCAAGCGCGCCCTGGAAGGTGATGGCGAAGACGCGCTTCGTGGCGGTCGAACCGGCGGCCTCGGTGACGACCACGTCGCCGTCGGCAATGTTGGAGAGACCGACGAGCGCGGCCTGGATGGCGGCGGCAAGTGCGGCGGCGTCAGACTGGTAATTGATCGCGCCGGTCGTCTGGTCGCCGAAGCGCAGGGCGAAGGAACCGGTGGCGCCAACCGCGACATTGATCGTCAGGTGTTGGACTTCGTTGCTGCCGGGGACGGCGGCGACGACTTCCGTGATTTCGGATGTGAGCGTCGGAGCGACGGTGGCGACCATCAGACCGGTGAGGTCTTCGCCCGCGAGCGCGCCGATGAACTCGATGATGAAGCCGTCGTCACGGTTGCCGCTGACGAGGACGTTGCCGGCGCCGATGCCGTCGATGGATTCGAGGGCTTCCTGCAGACCAGCAAGGATGGCGGAATCGGTATCCCCCGCGGCGATGTCGAACGAACCGCTCGAACCGTCGAGCGTGAAGGTCACCGTGCCGAGCGTGCCGGCGAGGTCGAGGCCGAGGACGGTATTATAAGAGGAGGCCGTGTTCCGGTTGATCTCCACCAGGAGCCCCTGCCCTTCGACCGTGAGACCGTCGATGCCCACGAAGGCAACTGTGTCGGCGGAGGCCTTGAGGGCCATCCAGCGCCAGCCGGGGTTCGCGCGGTCGGCGACGAGCGCGAGGGCGAAGCCGCCCTGCTC
>CAYYVB010000063.1:0-12159 GCA_964475035.1 uncultured Opitutaceae bacterium
CTCCCATGTCCACTGCCACCCAATCGCCCATCCAGATCCGCAAGAAGCTCATCGCCGGCAACTGGAAGATGAACAAGACCGCCGGAGAAGGCGTCTCGCTCACCCGTGAAATCCTCGATGCGGTCGGACGCGAGACGCAGGTCGACATCGTGCTGTGCCCGCCGTTCACCGCGCTGGAAAGCGTCGGCCACGCCCTAGAGGGCCAGGCCGTGAAGCTCGGGGCGCAGAACATGCACCCGGAGAAGAACGGCGCCTTCACCGGCGAGGTCTCCGCCGAGATGCTCCGCACGCTTTACGTCACGCACGTCATCCTCGGCCACAGCGAACGCCGCCAGTATTTTGCCGAGACGGACGAGTTCATCAACCGCAAGGTCGTCGCCGCGCTCGCGAACCAGCTCCGCCCGATCCTTTGCGTCGGCGAAACCCTCGCCGAGCGCGAGGCCGGCTCCACACTTGCGGTCGTCCAGCGCCAGCTGGAAGGCGCCCTCGCCGGCGTGAAGCCCGAACAGCTCACGACCGTCATCGTCGCCTACGAACCCGTCTGGGCCATCGGCACCGGCAAGGTTGCGACGACCGCGCAGGCGCAGGAGGTCCACGCCTTCATCCGTGAGTTGCTGACCAAGCTCTATACACCTGCCCTCGCGCAGAAAGTGCGTATTCTCTACGGCGGCTCGATGAAACCCGCCAACGCCCCCGAGCTTCTCGCGCAACCCGACATCGACGGCGGGCTCATCGGTGGCGCCGCGCTCGAATCCCGCTCCTTCGTCGAACTCGTGAAGGCCGCACTGGCCGCGTCCTGACGAGGTTTCGGCCCGGGTCACAGCCTCCGTAGAAATGCGGATATCGGCACTTGCCGGCTTGCGACGCCGGCCGGGGCGACTTTCTTGACGCGTGATGCTGCGTGCCCCCGCCGTCCTCCTCCTTGCGTTGGCGTTTTCAACGCCCGCTTTCGCTCAAGTCGATTTCGCCCCGGCCGACTGGGCCATCCGCGCGACCTTCCCGGCCGCGCCGAAGGAAAACGACCAGACCGTGCCGATGCCGCTGGGCGAGCAACTGGCCCAGCGCCGCTACTACGAAAACGGCAGCGAGCGCGCGATGGTCATCCGTTTTGTCTATCCCCTGGTCCCGCCGCCGAACGCGCGCGAGAGCCTTTACAACGAATCGGTCGAGACGCTGATGAGCTCACGCCAAGGCGAGCTGCGCGTCGACGAACCCTTCGCCTTCGGCGACTACACCGGCCGGCGGCTGCTGATCGAGCACAAGCGCGACAAGACTCACCGGGAGGTGCGCATGCTTCTGGTGGGCGGCTCGCTCTACGTCGCCACGGCCGAGTGGCCCGGCGGCCGCGACCGCGCTCCCGCCGCGGATCGGTTTCTCTCCAGTCTCGCCCTGCAGCCCGCGTTCACGAACCCGCGTGCCGTCGAGGAGCGCGAGCGCTGGCGGGAGATCAGCGCGGGCAACTTCTCTCTGCGCTATGATGCGACCCGCTGGTTCCGAGACCCCGAGGCCACCGAGGCCGGCACCGTGGTTCTGCTGCGCGCCGACGAGCTGGCCGAGGCGGAGTTCGTCACGAGCGGTGATCGGCAGGTCACCGACACGATGGAAGAGACGATCTTGGACGGGGCGCGCGAGCATGCCGAGAGCGTGAAGCTGCATCGCCGCGGCCGGAAGCTGCGCGGCGTCGCCTCAGTGGAGGAGTTGCGCTTCGCCGTCCGCATCGAGGGTGTTACCTTCGAGAACCATGGGTATTTCTACACCGGGGCCGAGGGCACCGTGCAGCTGCGCGCCTGGTCGCCGGACAAGACCTTTCGACAGGTCGAGAGCGACATCAGCGAATTGCTCGACGGCCTGAGCGTGCGCAGCGCTGCCGCGGTTGGCCGCTGATCAGCGCCAATACCGGTCGAAGGCGTGCAACAGTTCGCGCACCGGCGCGTGCAGGTCCTGCTCATGCAGCCCGGTCCGCAGCAGGCCGATCAGGCGCGCGCTGCTTTCGGCATGAGCCTGCTGCTCGTCGAGCAAGGCCAGATGCAGCGCGTGCTGCCGCGCGCCGAACGCGTAATCCTCGCGCCCAAGCGCGGCGTAGAGACCGGCGGTGTGCGCAAGCAATTCGATGAACCGCCCGCGCCGCGCCGAGGCTTCCTCGTCAGCGAGCCCGGCGCCGAGGCGTTCGAACTGGGCGTAGGTGTCGAGCGCGAGGAATTCCGCGGCCGGGAGGGGGAAAAGGTTGGTCTGCAGATCCAGCGCGAGTCTGAGCATGCGCTCCATCTCCGCCGGCGTGGTGCGCTCGGTCAGGGCCGCGACGAAGGCGCGGAGCCGGTCGAGTTCGCGCTCGAGGTAGTCCTGGCGTTGCCCGGCCATCGTCAGGATTTCCGCGCGCCCATCGTGCGGACGAGCGTGGTCAGGAAGGTGGTGTCGCCGGGCAGCGCGGCGAAGGCCGCCAACGCCGCTTCGGTCTGCGCCGCCGCGTGACGGCGCGCGGCCTCCAGGCCGTGGAGTTTCACGTAGGTCGTCTTGCCCGCCTTCGCATCCTTGCCGGCTGTTTTGCCGAGCGTCGCGGTGTCCGCGGTGGCGTCGAGGATGTCGTCGTTGATCTGGAAGGCGAGGCCGAGCGCGCGGCCGGCGGTGCGCAGGTCCGCGAGCTCAGGCTCACGGGCGCCGCCGCAGAGTCCGCCGCCGACGAGGGCAGCCGTGATCATGGCGGCGGTTTTGTTCAAGTGAATGAAGTCGAGTTCGGCCGCGGTGGCGTCGGCCTTCTTTTCCGCGAGGAGATCCTCCATCTGGCCGCCGATGAGTTGCTCGCTGCCGGCGGCATCGGCCAGCTCGCGCGTGAGCGCGGCGCAGAGCGTGGGGGTCGCGGCGTAGTGGCGGGCGACGAGCTGGAAGGCGAGCGTGAGCAGCGCGTCGCCGGCCAGAAGCGCCGTGGCTTCGTCGAACTGACGGTGTGTCGTCGGACGGCCGCGGCGGAGGTCGTCATTGTCCATGCACGGCAGGTCGTCGTGCACGAGCGAGTAGGTGTGGATGCACTCGAGCGCGACGGCACAGGGCAGGGGATCGGCGCGCGCGCCGAAGAGCTCGGCGGTGGCGAGGGTGAGGACGGGGCGCAGGCGCTTGCCGCCGGCCTGGAGCGGGTAACGCATCGCGGCGTGGAGGCGCGCGGGACGCGTCGTCGCGGGGGGCACCAGCGTGTCGATTCCGCGTTCGACGCGTTCGACTCGGGCCTGCAAGGCGGCGGCAAAATCCATGGCGCGCGACTGTCCGGCCGGTCCGCGACGTTGGCAAACTTTTGTTGCCAGACCGCCGCCCAAGAAAGGCTCGCCACCGCCGGGCGGCCGGCTTTTATCCGGCGGGTAACGTTGCTCCTTCCTTCCGCGATCCCGCGGCCAACTGCTTCCCTCCCATGGCTGATCATAAAGTCGAAAAGGCGCTCTACGGTCCCAGCACCTTCGAGGTGGCGCTCGGTGCGCTGCTCGGTCTCCTCCTCGGCGTCATCCTCGCCGGCGTTTACCTTGTGTGGAAGCCGATGGTGACGGTGAAGGAATTGCCGGAGGAAAAGCAGAAGGGCGCGGTCTATTACATCGCGGGCAAGGTCGACCCGACGCGCGGGCGCGGCTTCGAAGCCAAGCAGAAGACCTTCGTCGCCGGCGGCCAGATCGCCGCGAGCGAGGAGGAGCTCAACGCCTGGGCCGCGTCGCTCGGCGCTGCTGCGCCCGGTCAGCCCGCGGCCGCCGCGCCGGCGACGGAGTTCCTCAGCGCCTCGGGTCTCAACTTCCGCTTCGTCGACGGCCGCCTGCAGGTCGGGCAGAAGGTGCTGTTCAATTATTTCGGCCTCTCGAAGGAAGTCATGATGGTCGCCACCGGAGGCTTCACGCGGGCGGGGGACAGCTTCGTCTTCCGCCCCGAGTCGTTCTACCTCGGCTCCTGCCCGTTGCACGCGTTGCCGGGCATCGGCGATGCGTTCGCCCGCGCACTGACGGCGCGCGCGAAGGTTTCCGACGATTTCCGGTCAGCCTGGGCCAAGCTCACCGCCCTTGCGGTGGAGGACAACCTGCTCAAGGCCACGACGCAGCCCTGAGCGGCCCGTGTCGAAGAGCCTCAAGCACATCAGCGTCGTCGCCGGGGCGACCGTCGCCTCGCGCATCCTCGGCCTCGTGCGCGAGATCGCGACGGCTGCGGTCTTCGGCACGAGCGCGCTGAACTCGGCGTTCGTCTCCGCGTTCACGCTGCCCAATCTTTTCCGCCGCCTGCTCGGCGAGGGAGCGCTGACGGCGGCCTTTGTGCCGACACTGACGCACGAACTCGAGCAGCAGCAGCGCGAGGGGGCGTTCCGCCTGGTCAGCAAGGTCGCGAGTTGGCTCCTCGTCGTCACGACGGCGATCGTCGCGGTCGCAATGCTGATCTTTCTCAACGCCGAGGCCGTCATCCGGCTCGCGGCGGAGTGGGGCGTCGCCGAGGACACGGGCCGGCGCCTGCTGCTCGGCGCGGACCTCGCGGTGGTCTTGTTCCCCTACATGGTTTTCGTCTGCCTCGCCGCGGCCTTCAGTGCGGCGTGTCAGGTGCTCGGGCGATTCACCGAGCCGGCGCTCTCGCCGATCTGGCTCAACGTCGCCATCCTCGCTGCGCTTGGGCTCGGCGCATGGTGGGCTTGGGGCGCGCCGCAGCGGATGATGCTCCTTTGCCTCGGTGTGGTCGCGGGCGGTTTTCTCCAGATGGCCGTGCCCGCATGGGTGCTATGGCGCGAAGGCTGGCGCCCGGCCTTCGACCTCGCGCCGGACGAACGCGTGCGCGAGATCCTGCGCCTGATGGGGCCGACCGTCATCGGCTCGGCCATCTACCTGATCAACATCGCGGTCTCGCGCTTCCTCGGGCTCTCGCTGAACGACAGCGCGGCCGCCGTGCTCAACCTCGCCACACGCGTGATGGAACTGCCGATCGGTGTCTTCACGATCGCGGTCGCGACCGTCGTGTTCCCGCTGATCGCCCGCCACGCCGCGCGCGAGGACTGGCCGGCGCTGACCGAGGGTTATCACAAGGGTCTGCGCCTCGTGCTTGTGATCAACATTCCCGCCGCGGTCGGGCTTGTGCTGCTGAGCGAACCGATCACGCGCCTGCTCTTCCAGCGCGGTGCGTTCACAGCGGCGGATACGCAGCTCATGACGCCGGTGCTCGCGGTCTATGCGCTCGGGCTTCCGCTGGTCTCGTTCACGAGCCTCGCCTTGCGCGGCTTCTACGCCGTGCGCGACACGGCGACGCCGGTGCGTGCGGCGGCGGTGAGTTTTGTCGTCAATCTTGCGCTCAGCCTCCTCCTCATGCGCTGGCTCTCGACCGTCGGCCTTGCGCTGGCGAGCACGGTCGCCGTGCTGGTGCAGACGGTTTATCTGCAGGTCGCACTCGCACGCAAACACACGGGCTTCGGCCTCGGCGGGTTGTGGCCGAACCTCGTCAAGATCGGCGCCGCCACCACGTTGATGGCCCTCGCCGTCTGGGGCGGAACAAAAGCGGTCGCGCGCTACGTGCCGGCAGAGCGCGCGGCTGATTGGCTCGTCGTGCTCGCTGTCATCCCCGGCGGTGCGGCGGTCTATGGAGCGGCGCTCTGGGCGCTGCGCATTGAGGGCCGCGCCGAGATTGACCAGTTGCTTGCGCGCCTGCGGGCGAAGCTTTTCCCATGACCCCTCATCCCGGACTGCCGCCCGCCATCCATGTCCTGCGGGCCGGCACGGCCGCCACCTTCATCATCCACGGCGTCGCCCGTGCGTGGGCCGGCGGCTTGACGCCGTTCGGCGGGTTCTTCGAAAGCCTGGGGCTGCCTGCCGGCGTGGTGTTCGCGTGGGGGGTGACGGTGATCGAAATCGTCGGCGGTGCGGTGCTGGCCGCGGGGCGGGTCGTGGTGCCGTTGAGCACGTGGTTCATCCTGCAACTTGCGGCCGGGATCGCGCTCGTCCATGCGCAGAACGGCTGGTTTGTCGTCGGCCTCGGGCGCAACGGCGTCGAGTTCAGCCTGCTGCTCATTCTCTGCCTCGGCTGCGTGGCTTGGATGCATCGCGAGCAGCACCGGTCCGCCGACGGACAGGACTGAACCGCGCTTCGAGATCAAACGAGCCAGTCCCCGGTTGCGGTGGCGGCGCGTTGGAGTAGTCTGGCCGCATGAGTGAAAATCCCGCCGTCAACCACAACGCCGCCGCGCAGCGCTATGAGATCGAGATCGACGGGCATCTGGCCGTCGCGGAATACGAACTGGAAGGCGAGCGGCAGATCATGACGCACACGCTCGTGCCGGTGGAGTTGCGCGGGCGCGGGCTGGCCGAACTGCTGGTGCGCCGGGCGCTCGAGGATGCACAGGCGGCGGGTCGGCGTGTGGTGCCGGCCTGTTCCTACGTGGACAAGTTCATGCAGAAGCACGCGGAGTTCGCCGCGCTGCGCGCCTGAGTCGGGAAAAAAGTGCCGCGACCCCGGAGGATCGCGGCGCGGAAGCTGCCGGTGGGAACCGGACTCAATTGATGTTTTCGCCGCGGCGGAGGCGCTCGATGCCCGTGCGGATGGCGTTGGCGTTCACGGTGTCGCCGGCCGGGACCTGCTTCTCGGCATTGAGGATGGCCTCGAGGGCGGCGGCGTTGTTGCCCACGGCGGAGTAGCCGCGCGCGAGGCCGAAGTTCACCGGCCAGACCTCGGGGAAGCGCTCGGCGTTGCGCTGGAAGACGGCGAGCGCGCGCTCGGGTTGGCGGGCGGCGATGAGGCGGCGGCCCAGCTGATGGACTTCCAGCACGGTGCCGGTGTTCATCAGCTCCTCGTAGAGCGGCGCGGCCTCGGCGCCCCGGCCGGCGCGTTCGAGAATGGAGGCCTTGTTCGAGAGGGTGGCGAAGTTGCGCACGCCGACGAACTGGCCGCCGATGGCCTGGTCGGCCCAGCGGAGCGCAAGTTTGAGGTCGCCGCCGTTGGATGCGAGGTAGTTCGAGGCGGCGATCCAATTCTGGTGCTGGAACTGTTTGTCGCCCGCGAGTTCGTGCTCGAGGCTCGCGAAGACGTGGCGGTCGGTGTCGACCGTGAGCGCGAGCGGAATGCGCTTGTCGGCCCAGCGCACAGCGAGGGTGGCGGAGCCCTTCTTCACGTCGGTGAACTCGATCGTGAGCATCTCGTTGACGGGGGCGTCTTCCCATTGCACCTCGACGCGCAACGCATCGTTGGCCGGTTCGTAGAAGAAGCTGCCCCACTTGTGAGTGTCCTTGGAAAAGATCACGGTCACGCGGCCCTCGGCGGTCGGGGCCATGAACAAGCCATAGGCGCCGGCTGCGAGCGGCTGGCCGGAGACACTGACGTCGTGCGTGAAGGTTATGACGGTGTTCATGTCCGCACCGACGCGCCACGGGGCGGCGGTGGAGGTGCCGAAGCCGAGGTTATTGAAGCCAAAGGGCACGAGCTGGCCCCAGACGGGGCGGCCGTTGGCGCTGGGGCGGCTGTAATCAACGGAAATCACGGTGATGCCGACGGTCTGCGAGATCGTGGAGCGCGGGCTGGCGCTGGGGAGCGTGAGGCCTTGGGCGTGGGTGCCGGCGGCGGTGAAAGCAAGAGCGGCGCAAGCCGCGAAGTGGCGCAGGGTGGGGTGCATAATAAGGAGGATTGCCCGGCAGCCTTCTTTCACCGCTGGGCGCGACAACCGCACTGCGTTTAACCAGACAAGCCGAACGACCAGTAAGTAAGATTGCAGGGTCAAACGGGACAGTGGATCCCTGCTGAACGAGCCGGTGACGCTTGCGCCGGCGTGGTGCGCATGCAATCTCTGGGCGACGCTGGGCAAAGCGCCCGGCAACTCCCTGATCCCTCAACACCCTAAAGTCATGAAGAAATTCGTCTCCCTCCTGCTCGCCGCTGTCGTGCTCAGCCTCGGCGCAGTCAGCGCCGCCGCCAAGAGCAGCGCGCCGAAGTCCGTCATCCACGTCGTCACCGTTTCGTGGAAGGCCGAAGCCACTCCCGAGCAGATCCAAGCCGCCCTCGATGGCGTGCACCAACTCGGCGACTCTTACAAGGGCATCACCCGTGTCTGGACCAAGACCATCAAGGCCCAGGGCGAGCGCACGCACGCCATCGTGATGGAGTTCAAGGACGAGCAGGCGCTGAAGGACTACCCGAACAGCGACGCGCAGAAGGAGTGGTATAAACTCTACATCCCGATCCGCCAGCGCAGCACGACGTTCGACATCACGAACTGAGTCCCGCGCTCTTCGGCCCGACCTGCCGGCACACTGGCAAACCTCTCGCGACCGCGCTTCGGCGCGGTCTTTTTTTTGCCCTTCCACGAAGCCATAAACAGTTCTTGCGCAGGTGCGGCAGATGGCCCAAGTTGCGGCCGATTTTGCTCCGGTGCGGTAGCCAAGTGGTAAGGCCGAGCTCTGCAAAAGCTCTATTCGGCGGTTCGATTCCGCCCCGCACCTCCACCTTTCGCAGAGACTGAAAGGTGCCCGCCAAAGCGTGTAGCGCGACGGAGGGCCAGAATGTGCATCGCAGGGCGAAATCGAACCGCACTCGCCCGCCAAGCCGGGCGCGGTTCGATGAAAATGCCACGAACTCCGTTCGTAGTCCGCCCCGCACCTCCACCTTTCGCAGGGATCGTAAGGTGCCCGGCAAAGCGTGGAGCGCGACGGACGGCGAAGATGGCCGCCACAAGGCGGAATCGAACCGCCTTGGCGAGCTGCCCCTCAAGCCGTCACCGGCGTGCTGCGGCGGACGCGGATGACGAAGTAGAACTTCGACCCGGCGCCGGGTGTGCTTTCCACCCAGATCGTGCCGCCCATCAGCTCGGTCAGCCGCTTGCAGATGATCAGACCCAGGCCCGTGCCGCCATAGTTGCGTTGCGTCGAGGCGTCGGCTTGCGCGAAGGGCTTGAAAAGCTTGTTCACCTGCTCGGCGGTGATGCCGATGCCGGTGTCGATCACGGTGAAGCGCAGCAGGAGCGTGTCGGTCAGGTCGTCGGGCGGAACGGCCTCAAGCTTGATCGTGACGCAGCCGGCGCGGGTGAATTTCACGGCGTTGCCGACGAGGTTGATCAGAATCTGGCGCAGGCGATAGACGTCGCCGCTGACGACGGAGGGCACGTCGGGAGCGACCTGCGTCTCGAGCGCGAGCTGAGTGGCGGCGGCCTTGGGGGCGAAGAAGGCGACGACTTCCTGGATGCAGGTGCGCGGGGAATAGGGCTGGTCCTCGAGCTCGATCTTGCCGGCCTCGATCTTGGAGAAGTCGAGGATGTCGTTGATGAGGAAAAGGAGCGAGTCGCCGCTGTTGCGGATGAGGGTGACAAACTCGCGTTGCTCGTCGGTCAGACGCGTGTCGCCGAGCATGCTGGCGAAACCGATGACGCCGCTGATGGGGTTGCGGATCTCGTGGCTGACGATGGCGAGGAATTCACCTTTGGCGGGGTTGGCGGTCTCGGCGGCTTCCTTGGCGCGGAGCAAGGCGACTTCGGCGAGCTTGCGCGCCGTGATGTCGTGGGCGACGGCTTGGTATTCGGCGACGCGGCCTTCCTGGTCGCGGATCTCGCGGACGATCCATTGCAGCCAGATGGTGTCGGTGGGGTTCTTGATCTCCTGCTCGTAGGTCTGCACCGCCGGGTCGCTGTTCCACGGCACTTTGCTGCTGGAAGCGACGCCGGCGAAGGGCTGGCCGATGAGCTCGGCGCGCTTGCGGCCGTAGAAGCGGCAATAGGCCCCGTTGACGAAGGTCAGCGTGTTATCCGGCTTGTAGCGGCAGATGAGGTCGAACTGGTCCTCGACGATGCCGCGGTAGCTGGCTTCGACGCGTTGAAGCGAACGCGCCATGCGCTCAATTTGGCGGGCGAGGCCGATGATCTCGTCGTGGCCGACCTCGTCCTCGCGACCGGAGGGCTCGGCCAGCTCGGGCAGGTCGCTGGGCGCGACGGTCTTGGCCTGCGTGCCGAGGGCCTTGATCCGCGCGAGCATATTGCGGTCCCAGAGATAACCGCTGAGCACGAGCAGCACGCAGCCGATGATCGACAGCGAGATGATGTAGTAATTGTCCCCGAGCTTCTCGCGGACGTCCTCCTGCAGGACGATGGTGGCGAGGCCCGCGATGAGGCTGATGACCAAGGCCCAAACCATCCACGTCTTGCGCTGGCTGTTCATGAGGGGTGCGCCTTCGAGCTAGGCGCAACCGGCGCGCACTGTCTAATCGTTTTTCTTTGCGCCGGGGTCATCTTGCTCCGGGGTCAGATGCGCGAGCGGCGGCAAGTGCTTCAGGCCGGGCCAGGCGAGCGCCACGGCCGCCGTGACCACAATCGTGCCGAGCCCGCCGAGTGTGGTGGCGAGCACCGGCCCGACCAGCGCGGCGGTGAGGCCGGCGCGCAGCGACGAGATTTCGTTCGAGGAGCCGATGAAGAGTTGGTTGACCGAAGTCACGCGGCCGCGGAGCGAATCGGGCGTGAGCAACTGCACGACCGAGTGCCGGACAACGACGCTGACGTTGTCGCACACGCCGCTGAGGAACAGCGCCGCCAGCGAGAGCCAGAACCAAGTCGACAGCCCGAACACCGCCATCGCCGCGCCGAAACCCACGACCGACCACAACATGACCATTCCCGGCCGCGCGAAGGGCCGGCGGTGCGCGACGTAGAACGCCATGCAGATCGCGCCGAGCGCCGGTGCCGCACGCAGCCAGCCGAGACCGGCCGGGCCGACGTGGAGGATCTGGTCGGCATAGATGGGCAGCAAGGTCACCGCGCCGCCGAGGATGACGGCGAAAAGGTCGAGCGTCATCGCCGCCAGCAGCGGCTGGCGTTTCCAGATGAAACGCGCTCCGGCCAGCGCGCCCGCGTCCGCCGAGGGCGAGCCCGCGCCCGGCGGTCGCAGCAGGCGCACGCCGAGCAGCGAGACGACGAGCGAGCCCGCGCAGAACACGTCGAGCGCGTAGACCCACGCGTAGCCGAGCGACGCCACGACAAGCCCGCCGAGCGCGGGGCCGACGACGGTCGAAAGTTCGAACGTGCTGGAGCTCCACGTCACCGCGTTGCTGAGTGCGGAGGTCGGCACGAGGAGCGGCACGATGGAGCCACGCGCCGGGGCGCCGATCACGCGCACGATCGCGTGCAGGAACAGCAGCAAGTAGACGATGGGCAGGGCGGGATTGTCGAACCGCAGCGCGGAGGCGTCGCCATGGCGCTCAAAGAACAGCGCGATCCCGTGCAGCGTGCGGTTGGCGGCCTCAAGCAAGGCGAGGCGTGGCACGAGGTGATCATAGTGGCTGCCGAGTGCGAGCAGCAGCGAGAGAAACGCCGCCGCCGCCATGCACCGCATGATGATGACGCGCCGCTCCAGCCGGTCGGCGAGCGCACCCGCCGGCAGCACGAAAAGCAGCAGCGGCACGACGTTGACGAGTCCAACCAGGCCGAGCGCCGTGGCGGAGTGCGTCCACTGGTAGATCTGCCAGGTCGCCGCGATGCTGACCGCTTGGCGGCCCGCGTTGGCGAGGAAGTTGCCCACAAGGTAGCGCCGGTAGCCGGGCTCGCGCAACGCGGCGTAAGGATCGCGCGC
Source organism: uncultured Opitutaceae bacterium (assembly GCA_964475035.1). Taxonomy (GTDB): domain Bacteria; phylum Verrucomicrobiota; class Verrucomicrobiia; order Opitutales; family Opitutaceae; genus Didemnitutus. The sequence goes on from CAYYVB010000063.1 coordinate 11,532, forward strand.
GGCGGCGTTCATGCGGCGTAGGCCGCGTTGGTTCGAACGGAGGGCTTCACAAGCCCTTGCTGGCGCGGTGCAGACAGACGTTCAAGCTTTCCGGTGGCCCGATCCTGAGAAACCGCGGCGAGCAGGGGCCTGACACGGTGTCTGCGTGGCACACTTGCGATGCTGATTTCCTTCTTTGGGCTGCCGGCTCCGCAATGACGGAGTCGAAGCTCAGCGGGCGAAGAACGGATTGTAGCGCCGCTCCTGTTGCAAGGTCGTCAATGGTCCGTGACCGCAGGCGAGCACCGTGTCGGCGGGCAGGCGGAAGATCTTCTCGCGGTTGTTCCGCAACTGCTCGGCGAAATGGGTGCGGCTGCCGCCGACCGACGCGGCGAACAGCGAGTCGCCGACGATGGCAAGCGGCCACGACAGCCCGGTGACGAAATAGGTCGTCTGCCCGGGTGAATGTCCGGAAGTGAGGAGGGTCTTGATCGCGAGTTCGCCGAGGTGGAAGTGCGCATTTTCACCGAAAGTCTGCGCGCCGGGATGATTGAACGGCTCAAGTTCGCTCGACCACACCGCCGCGCCGGTCTCGCGGGCGAGGCGCGGCAGGTCGGCGACATGGTCCTCGTGGGTGTGGGTGAGGAAG
>CAYYVB010000064.1:0-12150 GCA_964475035.1 uncultured Opitutaceae bacterium
CGTGCGTGCGCGCGGGGTCGATGTCGATGTGGTCGAACAGGTGGTGCTGCATGAACCGCCGGTAGCTTTGCGGGCGGTCGGGCGAGAGCGGGTGGTATTCGTCGAGGTTGAACGTCGTGACGTTCTTGAAGCTCAACCCTTCCTCACGATGCAGGCGGACCAGCTCCGCATAAACGCTGACCGGCGTCGAGCCGGTGGCCAAGCCGAGCACACAGGGGCGGGATTCCCTGTCGCACGTCCGGATCAAGGCGGCGATCTCGGCCGCGACGGCGAGCGAAGCATCGCGGCTCAACGGAAAGACGGCGATGGGCGCGTGTTCGAAACGGCAACGCTCGAGGACGGGGAGCGGGTTCATGACGCGGGCAGGTTAAGACTCGCCGCCGGATTCGACAACTGGCAGAAACGACGAAGTTTTTGACGAAAATGCCACTGCCCGCTCCGCCCGACCTGCGCAAGCTCGTCGCGAAACTGCCCCAGCCGAACATTCAGCTGCTCCGCCGCCGTCCGGCCCCGTTGCCGCTGCCAGCCAACATCGTTTGTTTCCAGCGGCAGTCGGCCGAGGAGCTGAACAAGCCGCGCAAGGGTCGGGCGCTGCACCACCGTTTCGTGCTGATCTGCGCGCTGCGCACGGCGGTGACCGTCTGCCTCGATGACCGGGAGATCCGTCTCGCCGCCGGGGAGGGCCTGCTGGTGTTCCCGTTCCAGTTTCATCATTACACCACGCCCCAGCGGGGTGAGATTTCGTGGCTGTTCGTCACGTTCGAGCTGACCGACGCCGAGCCGCTCGCGGCGTTGCGTTACCGCCCGTTCGCGCTGACGGCGGGGTTGCGCCAGACGGTCGCTGAGCTGGTCGAGGCCTACGAGACGGAGCGCACGGAGGAACTGCCGGTGCTGCTGCTCGCCCTGTTGCTGGCGCGACTCCGCCGGATCAAGCCCGCCGCTCCGCTCCCCGCCCCGGCCCCGGCCGCCCCCGAACTCATTCACCGCATCAACCAGATGGCGCGGCGCACCGGCCCGCCGCCCAGCATCAAGGAGCTCGCCCGCGCTCTCGGCATCAGCCCGAGCCACTTGCGGGCGCGTTTCCGGGCCTCCTGCGGGGTGAGCATCGGGCGGCATCTGCGACGCCTGCGGCTGGAGCAAGCCTGCGGGCTGCTGCGCCTCGGTCCGCAACGCGTCTCCGAAATCGCCGAGCAATGCGGCTTCGGCTCGATCTACAGTTTCAGCCGCGCATTCCGTCTCGCCTACGACATCTCGCCGCTCGCCTTCCGACACAGCGGTCAGGCCGGACCACAGCGAAAGCGGGTCCGGAAACAACGCTGAGCCGTTGTCAGAAATGACGATGTTTTTGACAAAAATGTCAGTGCCCCCGGGCACTCCCTCTGATTCGGGCACGCCGCCGGCGGGAGGAAACGAATTCTGCTTGGCCCGCTCACCGGTTGAATTAAACGAAACGGTGGCAAGTTGAGGTCACCCAAGCCTCCCCCCGACGCCGACTTCCGGCGCTCGCCACCCCGCGAGAACACAACCAGCCCTAACACAAAACCGTATGAACGCACGTTGCCCGTGGAACCGGCCGCTTTGGCTCGCAGCTTTTGCCGCCCTCGCCGCCGGTCTGCCCTTCGCGGTGGCTCAGTCCGCCACCGCCGTCACCGCCGAAGATGACAATGCCGATGCTCCGCTGAAGCTGGAGAAATTTATCGTCACCGGTTCCTCCATCAAGCGCCCGGCCGACGAAGGCGCGCTGCCCCTCGCCGTCTTCACCAAGCTCGATCTCGAGCAGGAAGGCATCGCGAGCGCCGAGCAGCTGATCATGAACCTCAACATCAACGGCAACGGCCTCGACAATCTCGCGTCGAATGCCGACGTCGTCGCCGGTGCCCAGCGCGGCAACAACGGCGCCACCTCCGCCAACCTCCGCGGCCAAGGCTCCAACGCCACGCTGGTCCTCCTCAATGGCCGCCGCATCGCCTCGCACGGACTCAACGGCGGCGTCGTCGACCTCAATTCCATTCCCTTCGCCGCAATCGAGCGCGTCGAGGTCCTCAAGGACGGTGCCTCCGCCGTCTACGGCACCGATGCCATCGGCGGCGTGATCAACTTCATCACCCGCACCGACTACCAAGGCCTGACGGCGAACGCCGCGGTGGACGTCACCGAGGCGGGCGGCGGCAACATCTTCCGCTACTCTCTCGTCGGCGGCTGGGGCGACCTGAACAAGGACAAGTGGAACGTCATGGCCTCCCTCGCCATGGCCGAACACAAGCGCCTCAACGGCGACCAGCGTGACTTCGTCAACACCTTCCAGCCCGATCGCGGCATCTCGCCCGACACGCGTGGCACGCCCATCGCGACGCTCTTCGCCCTTCAGGGCCAGCTCACTGCGCTCAGCAGCGGTCCCGCCACGGTCGCCGGCCGCGGCCAGGGTCCGTTCGATCCCGCCAATCCCGCCATCCGCGTCAACGGCATCAACATCATCGATCTGCCGACCAACACCGCCGGTTATGCCGGCCTCGACGGCATGGGTCCCTACGAGGAAATCCTCTGGGGTGCCACCAGCGCCGCCGGCAACGGTAAATACGGTTCGGCCTGGGACACCGGCCGCGCCGCCGTCCTCCAGCAGCCCGTGAAGAACTACAACTTCGTCGGCCGCGGCTCCTTCAAGCTCGGCGAGCACATCCTCACCGTCGAGGCCGTCGTCGGCCGTTCCGATTCGACCAAGAGCTTCTCGCCCAACCAATGGTCCACCGCCGCGTCGCTGTCCTCCGGCGCCCAGCCCAACACCACGACCGCCAACGGCACCTCCGTGCCGAATCCGCTGTTCAACATGCTCTACCCGAGCACCGGTGCCGACTACAACCGCGTCTTCAACGCCCTCGTCGCCTACTTCCCCGCCCTCGAGGTCAACCGCGGCAACCCGCTCGCCTTCCGTTGGCGCTCGCTGCCCGCCGGCAACCGCGAGATCCGCACCGTCTCCGACACCCGTCGCTTCCTCGTCGGCATGGAAGGCCCGCTGCCCATCCCGCTCTCGTTCTTCTCCGAGTGGGAATACCGCGCCGCCGCCCACCAGGCGGAGAGCAAGAGCAAGTCCCGCCTCGAGAACGGCTATTACTACACCGTGCCCTTCGTGAACCTCATCGCCACGGGTGTGCTGAGCCCCTTCTCCTACACGCAGACCCAGGCGGCGATGGACGGCCTCAAGGCCGCCTCCGCCACCGGCGTCGAACTCTACGGCGGCACGTTCACCACCACCACGTTTGACTTCGCCGCCACCGGCCCGGTCATGCAGCTGCCCGCCGGCATGATCTACGGCGCGCTCGGCGCGGACTTCCGGCGCGAGGAATATTTCTTCGCCGGCGACCAGCGCTCCAACGTCGGCACCGCCGATTCGCTGATCTTCAACGTGCCCTTCGACAACGCCCTGGCCACCGCCGGCACCCTCAGCCGCGACATCAAGGCGGTCTTCGCCGAGCTCCAGGTTCCGGTCTGGAAGGGCCTCGACCTCAATCTCGCCGCCCGCCGTGACAGCTACACCGGCTTCGGCAGCACGACCAACCCCAAGCTCACCCTGCGCTTCACCCCGCACGAGAAGATCCTCTTCCGCGGCTCCTATTCGACCGGCTTCCGCGTGCCGACCTTCAAGCAGCAGTTCGACCCCGTCACCGAAAGCATCTACGCCGGCGCCGACCTCACCGATCCCGTCACCGGCAACGCCATCCCGCCGAACTCGATGAACATCCGGGCCGGCGGCAAGACCGGTCTCAATCCCGAGGAGGCCGAGATGCAGTCCTTCGGCGTCGTCATCTCGCCGATCAAGAACATCACCCTCGGCATCGACTGGTGGTCCGTGAAGCGCGACGGCACGATCCTCATCCTCGGCCCGCGCACCATCCTCGAGAACTACCAGCTCTTCCCCGACGCGATCATCCGCAACCCCTCGAACCAGATCATCGCCATCGACAACCGCTGGCTCAACGCCGGCGAGACTTCCACCAAGGGCGTCGAATACACCGCCCGCGGCGAATTCGAGCTCGCGGGTGGCCGGCTCATCACCGACGTGAACGTCTCCCAGTTGCTCGAGAAGAAGTCCCGCCTCCTCGCCACCGCTCCCTGGGGCGCAAGCGAAGTCGGCCGCTTCACCCGCGCCTCCGACATCGGCCTCAAGTGGAAATACACCGCCTCCGTCTCCTACCGCAAAGGCAAGTGGACCGGTCGCCTCAGCCAGCTCTACCGCGCCGGCTACATGGATTACATTCCGCCGGGCATCGCCAATGGCAACTTCCTGCCCTTCGCGCCCAACTACAACCCGAAGGTCGATGAATACATCACCTACAACGCCAGCCTGACCTACCGTTGGAACAAGGACATCACCATCGTCGCCGGCATCAAGAACCTGCTCGATGAGGATCCGCCGTTCTCCATCGCCTACGACACCAACACCGGTGCCGGCAGCTCCTGGGAACCCCGCGTCGCCGATCCGCGCGGCCGCGCCTTCACCCTGTCCATCGAATACAAGTTCTTCTGATCAAGCTGGGCCCCTCGGCCCCGGCCACCAAACTCTCGAGGGGCGGTCCAATCCGGACCGCCCCTTTTTTCGGCCCGAAAGTTTTCCACCGTGTCTCCGCTGATCCGCGTCCTTCCGTTCGCTCTCGTCGCCTGCGCCGCCGCCCCGGCAGCCGAGCCGGCCCCCCGCCCGCTCGATGCCCTCGCCGCGATCCCGCTCCACCAGTTCACCGAACCCGAAGTCGGCGCCTACCTCGCGCACCTCCAGGCCACCGAGCCCGACCTGCGCCGCCGCATCGTCCACCTCGCGCGCAAAAACCTCGGCCAGCCCTACGAGATCTACCTCCTCGGCGAGGCGCCGTTCGAGACCCACGACCCGCAGCCCCTTTACCACCTCGGCAAGAGCGACTGCCTCGTCTTCACCGAGCACACGCTCGCCATGGCGCTCAGCCGCGACTGGGCCGGCTTTTTCCGCCTGCTCCAGCGCATCCGCTACCGCGACGGCCGCCTCGGCGTCGCCACACGCAACCACTTCACCGAAGCCGATTGGAATCCCTCCAACCGCTGGCTCGCCACCGACGTCACCGCCGAACTCGCCGGCGAGGCGGCGAAAAAATGGGACGCCACGATCGACCGCTCCCGCTTCCTCCGGAATCGCTACAAACTCGAGCAAGAGATTCCCGTCGAGCAGCTCCGCGAGACTTACCTGCCCTACGATGAACTTGCCCGCGCCGAGCCGCACATTGCCCCGGGTGACATCATCGAGCTCGTCCGCGGCGTCGTGAAGCCCGGCGCTCCCGAGACCGACATCTTCGGCGGCAACGCTTGGGTCGGCCATGTCGGCCTCGCCGCCCGCGGTGACGACGGCGCGCTCCATCTCATCCACTCAGCCGAGCCCATGGTCCGCGAGGAGACCATCGCCGCCCTCATTGCCCGCGAGACCGCCGGCAACGCCGAACGCGATGCCGCCGGCAAACCGCGCCTCCTCGGCTTCAAGATCCTCCGCCTCAACGCCGATCCGCTCGCGTTGCTCCGCCAGCTTGATGGTCCCGCCGCCCCGAGCATCACCTTGCCCGGCGGGCTCGACTGATCTTCCCTGACCACCGCCGTGTCCCTTCCCGCCCCCATCGCTGCGCTGCCCGAGCGCACGTCCGAAATCACCGCGCTCCTCACGCGCTGGTCCGACATCAACTCCGGATCCGACCACGCCGCCGGACTCACCCGCATGGCCGCCGCGCTGCGCGAGACATTTTCCGCGGCGTTTCCCGCCGCCACGCTCGAGGAACTCTCGGCCGACGCGCCCGGCTACAATCCGCCCGGCGTCAAGACCCTCCGCTATCGCTGCCGTCCCGAGGCTCCGCTCCAAGTTCTCCTCTGCGGCCACTACGACACCGTCTACGGCGCCAACGATCCGTTCCAGGCGTGCCGCGCGCTGCCCGACGGCACGCTCAACGGTCCCGGCGTCGCCGACATGAAGGGAGGCCTCATCTGCCTGCTCGTCGCGCTCCAAGCCTTCGAGCAGACGCCGCACGCCGCACGCATCGGCTGGGAAATCCTCCTCACGCCCGACGAGGAAACCGGCACGCACGGCTCCCGCGCGCATTACGAGGAGGCGGCGCGGCGCAACCACTTCGGCTTCGTCTTCGAACCCGCGCGCCCCAACGGCGACATCATCCACTCTCGCAAGGGCACCGGCGGCGCCATCGTCACCTGTCACGGTCGCGCCGCCCACGCGGCGAAAATCCCGAACGACGGCCGCAGCGCCATCCTCGGTCTCGCCGCCTTCCTCCTCGCCGCCGCGAAGATCCCCGCCGAGTTGCCCGGCACGCTCCTCAACACCGGCAACATCAAGGGCGGCACGCCCGCGACCAACGTCGTGCCGGACTTCGCCCAAGCCGAGCTCGACCTGCGCATCACGAAGATGTCCGACGAGGCGCCGTTTTTCTCCCGCCTCCGCGCCCTTGCCGAGGAGATCGGCTCCGCGCACGAGGTGAAGTTCGACCTCAACATCTGGCTCAACCGCCCGCCCAAGGAGAACCACCCGGTCGAGGCCGCGCTCTTCCCCGCCTTCCAGCGGGCCGCGACCGACGTCGGCATCGCGCCCTTCGACTGGGTCCACGGCGGCGGCGGGTCCGACGGCAACTTCCTCGGCGCCGCCGGCCTGCCCTGCTTCGACGGCATCGGCCCCGAGGGCGACCACCTGCACAGCGCCCGCGAATACTGCCGCGTCGCCACCATCGCCCCGCGCGCGGCCAACGTCGCCCTCTTCCTCCACCGCCTCGCGAGCGGGGAGATCGCGTTTCCCAAATAGCAGCGGCGAACCCAGCCGGTCCGGCCCACCGGCGGTGCGGCAGTGCGAAATTAGAAAGTAATTTTCCGCCGAATCCCTGTCACGTCTTCGGACTTTCCGGGCACTTGATGACGAGAAACGATGAAAGCGTCCGAAGTCATGGCCCTGCTCCAAGCCTCCAGCGATGCCGATCTTGTCGCCGCAAGCCTCGGTGGCAACCGGGCGGCGTTCGAGCAGATCGTGGAGCGCTACCAGCGCCTGCTTTGCTCGCTCGCTTATTCGGCGCTGGGTGATGTCGGCACGAGCGAGGACCTTGCGCAGGAAACCTTCGTGACCGCGTGGCAGAAGCTCGGCGAACTGCGGGAGCCGGAAAAGCTCCGCCCGTGGCTCTGCGCCATCCTCCGCTTCAAGATCAGCCATGCCCGCAGGCGGGACGGCCGCGAACCGGTGCGCGGCGCGACGCCGCTCGAGGGTGCGCTCGGGGTTCCGAGTCCGGAGCAACCCGCCGATGACCTCGCCGCCAGCCGCGACGAACAGGCGCTGGTCTGGCGCGCATTGGAGACCCTGCCGGAATCCTACCGCGAGCCGCTGGTCCTCTTTTACCGCGAACACGGGTCGATCGAGCATGTGGCCGCCGAGCTGGATATGACCGAGGAAGCCGTCCGGCAGCGCCTCGTGCGGGGACGGAGACTGCTCAAGGAGCAGGTGCTCGCCCTGGTCGAAGGCGCGCTGGCGCGCAGCACACCGGGGCGTGTCTTCACCGTCGGAGTGCTGGCGGCGCTGCCCGCGTTCACGCCTCCGGCCCAAGCGGCCGCCGGAGCCGCGGCGGCCGCGGCGGCGACCAAGGGCGCGGGCGGCCTCGCCAAGTTCGCCGCGCTGGCGACCTTGCTGGCCTCGGTCAGCGGCCTCGTCACCACGGTCCTGTCGCTGCGCATGGGCCTCGATCAGGCGCGCACCGCGCCGGAGCGCCGCGCCGTGGTCGTTTCGGCGGCCGTGCTGTTCGGCAGTTTCGTCGGGTTCCTTTTGTTCATTTTCGGCCTGCGCCTCGCTGCCGCGCGCTGGCCGGAGCAACTGCCGGTCATCGCGGTCGTCCACCACGCCGCCGTCGTGCTCTTCGCGCTCGGCTGGTCGGTCGCGTTGCTGCGGGACCTGCGGCGGAGCCGCGAGCTGCGCACCGCCGAGCGCGCGCGCTCGCCGGAGAAATTTACCCACCCGGCCGACCAACGGGACTCGCGCCTGGCGGAGTATCGCAGCCGCGCGACGCTGTTGGGCCTGCCGCTGGTGCATGTCCGCTTCTCCACGCCCGATGCCGGGCAGGGTCCCGCGGTCGGATGGATCGCCGGGGGCGACCGCGCGGCGGGAGTCCTGTTTGCGTTCGGCGGCTGGGCCGTGGGGCTCGTCAGCGTGGGCGGAGTCACGGCAGGGGCGCTCACGCTGGGAGCGGTGAGCACCGGCGTATTCAGCCTCGGCGCGCTGTGCTTCGGCGCCGTGGCCGTCGGCGCTGTGGGGGCGGGCTGGCACGCCTCCGGCTCGCTTTCCGCCACCGCGTGGGAGACGGCTCGCAGCGCCGGGCTCGCTTTTTCGCAGCACGTCGCCGCCGCGCCGGTCGCGCTGGCACCGCACGCCAATGACGACGTCGCCCGCCGCGTGCTCGCGAGTCCGACCGCGGAACGTGACTGGCTGATCATCTGCCTGCTCATCGTCGTCCTGAGCCTCGTGCCGACGACACTCTACGCCCGCGCCGTGCGCCGCCGAATCGCCCGCCCGCCGGCTTGACGCCCCCGCTCGCGCCGTCCTCGCCGCCGCCCGCGCGGCGCGTGGCGTGAGCCTTGCCCGCATCTTCCCATGACCCTCCCGCCTCCCGCTCCTCCCGCCTCGCGCGCCGTCGCGATCGACGGCCTCCGCTCGCTGCTGACGCTGCTGGTCGTCGCCCACCACGCTGTGATCGCCTACTTCGTGTATTTGCCGCCGCCGGGCGCGTTCGATGCCAAGCTGATCTGGGGCGCGTTCCCCATCATCGACCCGGCGCGCGCGCCGGGCGTGGACGCGCTCCTGCTCTGGAACGACTCGTTCTTCATGGCGCTGCTGTTCCTGCTCGCCGGCTTGTTCACGGGGCCGAGTCTCGCGCGCAAGGGGGCCGGGGGCTTTCTGGCCGATCGCGGGTTGCGGCTGGGGCTGCCGTTCGTGGTCGGCGCCGCCGTGCTCGCGCCGTTGGCGTATTACCCGGCCTTCCTGCAGCGCGCCTCCGCCACGGACGCGGCGGGCTTCGTCGATGCGTGGCTGAAACTCGGTGTGTGGCCGGCCGGTCCGGCGTGGTTTCTCTGGGTGCTGCTGGCGTTCAGCGCGCTCGCCGCGCTCCTGCAGGCGGTGGCGCCGCGCGCGGCGGCGGCGCTTGGCCGCTTCGGCGACTGGTGCAGCGAGCGGCCCGCGCGATTGGCGGGCGTGTGGATTCTCGTCGCGTTGCTGGCCTACGTGCCGGTCGTCATGCAGGTCAACCCGATGCGGTGGTCGAGCTGGGGGCCGTTTTTCATCCAGACCTCGCGGGTCGGGCTTTACGCCGCCTATTTTTTCCTCGGGCTCGCGCTCGGCTGGAGTGGCGCGGGGTTCCGCGCGCTGATGGCACCCGACGGCCCGCTCGCGCGGCGCTGGGTCCGGTGGCAGGTCGGCGCCGGCGCCGTGTTCGTGGCCTTCATGGCGGCGCTGATCGTCAGCGCGATCCGGATGTCGCGCGGCGACGCGTCCCCCGGATGGAATCTCGGCGCGAGCTCCCTGATGGCGGTGAGCGGTGCGGTCACGAGTCTCGGGCTGCTGGCTTGGGCCGCCCGGCGGCGGAGCGTCGAAAATGCTATCTGGGCCAGCCTGCGCCGCAATGCCTACGGCATTTATCTCGTGCACTACGTCGTGGTCATCTGGCTCCAGTTCGCGCTGCTCCGGCTGTCGTGGCCCGGGCTCGCCAAGGCCGCTGTGGTCACGGCGGCGGGTATCGCGCTAAGCTGGGCGCTTGCGGCCGCCCTGCGCCGCGTGCCCGGCGTGCGCGCGGTCCTCTGACGGCCTGCCTCACGCCGGCATCCACACGCCGCCCAGCACGGCCGCGCGCTTTGCGCCGGTCACGGCGATGCAATTGCCTGGCTCGCTCCGCAGCCTCTGCCGCGCGAGCCATGCAAACGCCATCGCCTCAACCCAGTCCGGATCGACGCCCAGCGCGGCGGTTGTCTGCACCGCACCGGCGGGCAGCCGCGCGGCGAGTTCGCGCATCAGCAGAGGATTCCTTGCGCCGCCGCCACAAACGAACACCGCCGTGCCCGGTCCGACTCCCGCCAGCACCGCGTCCGCGATGCTCTGCGCCGTCAGTGCCACCAGCGTGGCCTGCACGTCCTCCGCCACGAACCCGCCGGCGCGGGCTTCCAGCCACGCGAGCGAGAAATGCTCCGGCCCCGTGCTCTTCGGCGCCGGCCGCGCGAAGTAGTCGTCCGCCAGCAGCCGCGCGAGCAGCTCCTCGCGCACGCGCCCGCGGGCCGCGAATTGCCCGTCGCGATCCATCGGCTCGCCGCGGTGCCGACGGCACCACGCGTCGAGCAGCGTGTTGCCCGGCCCCGTGTCGAATCCGAGCACCGGCGCGGACGGTTCCGCGGGCAGCACCGTGAGATTGGCGATGCCGCCGATGTTCACCACCGCCCGCGCCACGCCGGCCTGCCGGAACATCGCCGCGTGGAACGCCGGCACCAGCGGCGCGCCCTGCCCGCCGAGTGCCAGGTCCTTCCGCCGGAAATCGCCCGCCACCGTCAGGCCGGTGTCGGCCGCGATGATATTCGGGTCGCCGATCTGCAAGGTGAACGGCAGCGCCGCCCGCGGCCGGTGCCGGATCGTCTGCCCGTGGCTGCCGATCGCCGCCAGCGCGGAGCGCGCGACGCCGGCGCGGGCGAGCAGCTCGTTCACCGCCCGCGCGAAATGCCGGCCCACGGCCACGTCCGCGGCCCCGAGCCGGTCGATCTCGTTCTCCCCCGGCGTCGCCAGCGCGAGCAGCTCCGCCCGCAGCTCGGGTGGATACGGGAGCGTGTGTGTCGCCACGAGCTCCGGCTGCGGGGCGAAACGGACGAGCGCCGCGTCAACCGCGTCCACGCTCGTGCCGGACAAGACGCCGAGATAAAAATTTGCCGCTGGCTCCGCGCTCACGCTCGACGGAAATGAACGTTTCCGCTGCACTCAGCAACGCCGGACTCCCGTGAATACCGAAACCCCGAGCCCCCGCCACGCCGACCTCGACTGCTACGCCACCGAGGCGCTCGTCGGCGCTTTCACCGAGGACCAGATCCACGCCGCGCAGGTTGTCCATGCCGCGCGCGCCCAACTCGCGCGCGCCGTCGATGCGGGTGCGCCCCGCCTCGCGCGCGGCGGCCGGCTCATCTACGTCGGAGCCGGCACCAGCGGCCGGCTCGGCCTGCTCGACAGTGTCGAACTCCGGCCGACATTCTCGTGGCCAAAGGAGCGCGCGGTGGCGTTGCTCGCCGGCGGCCGTGACGCGTTGTTCGTCGCCGTCGAGGGTGCCGAAGACAATCGCGAGCAGGGGGCGGCTGACGTTCGCGCGCTGGCGCCGACGGCGAACGATGTCGTCATCGGCCTCGCGGCTTCCGGCGTCACGCCCTATGTGCTCGGCGCGCTCGAAGCCGCCCGCGCGAGCGGGGCGTTGACCATCGGCCTCGCGAACAATCCCGACTCCGCCGTCGCCGCCGCCGCCGAGATCGGCATCACGCTCGACACGGGCAGCGAAGTCATCTCCGGCAGCACGCGTCTCAAGGCCGGCACAGCGCAGAAGATCGCCCTCAACTCCCTCTCGAGCGCACTCATGGTCCGCCTCCACAAGGTCTACGGCAACCTCATGGTCGATGTCATGCCGACCAACGCGAAACTCCGCCGTCGCGCCATCGCGCTCACCGTGCGCGTGACCGGTGCGAGCGAGGATGCCGCCCGGGCCGCGCTCGAGGCGTGCCGCTATCGCGTGAAGGTCGCCATCGTCATGCTCAAGCGCGGCCGCGACGCGACCTCCGCCGAATCCGCCCTTGCCGCGGTGCAGGGCAACGTCCGCGCGGCCTTGGAATCATGACCACGCCCCAATGCCGGAGTGCATTGACCGCAACGCGCTCGACGTTCGAATACGGTGCGGTCAACGCGTTCCAGCGGACGCTTTTCACCGCTGCGCTTTTGCTCGCCGGCTGCGGGACCACCCAGACCACCACGCCCGCATCGCCAGAGCCCGCCGCGCGCGTCGTCGCGGTTGAAAGTCCCCCGCCCGCGCCGCGCGAGTTCCGCGGCGTGTGGGTCGCGACGGTCAACAACATCGACTGGCCGAGCCAGCGCGGCCT
>CAYYVB010000065.1:0-12141 GCA_964475035.1 uncultured Opitutaceae bacterium
CTGCGCAAGCAGGGCTACGCGCAGGTTTTCACGCCGCACATCGGCCGCCTCTCGCTCTACAAGACCTCCGGCCACTTCCCCTACTACAAGGACTCGCAGTTCCCGCCCGTCGTCGAGCGCGACTTCCTCGACCAGTTGGTCGCCTCCGGCTGCTCGTGCGCCGAGATGGCCAACCGCATCGAGGCCGTCTCGCAGAAATTCGCCGACACCATCAACGAGCGCACCGGCAAGGAGACCATCGGCCAGGACCGCGTCCTCCCCGATGACCAGCTCATCGACGGCTTCCTGCTGAAGCCCATGAACTGCCCGCACCACATCAAGATCTTCGACTCGCAGCCGCGCAGCTACCGCGACTTGCCGGTGCGCCTCGCGGAGTTCGGCACGGTCTACCGCTGGGAGCAATCCGGCGAGCTCAACGGCATGACCCGCGTCCGTGGCTTCACCCAGGACGACGCCCACCTCTTCTGCACGCCCGAGCAGGTCGCGCAGGAAGTCCTCGGCTGCCTCTCGCTCGTGAAGACCGTGCTCACCACGCTCGGCATGCAGGATTACCGCGTGCGAGTCGGCCTGCGCGATCCCGACGGCAAGAAATTCGCCGGCGATCCCGCCAAGTGGGACCTCGCCGAGGCCGCCTGCCGCGCCGCCGCGCAAACGCTCGGCGTGCCCTTCACCGAGGAGCCCGGCGAGGCCGCGTTCTACGGTCCGAAGATCGACTTCGTGATCAAGGACGTCATCGGCCGCGAATGGCAGCTCGGCACCGTGCAGGTCGACTACGTGCTCCCCGTTCGCTTCGGCCTCAGCTACATCGGCGCGGACAACACCGCGCACACACCCGTGATGATCCACCGCGCGCCCTTCGGCTCGATGGAGCGCTTCTGCGGCGTGCTGATCGAGCATTTCGCCGGCGACTTCCCGCTCTGGCTCGCGCCCGAGCAGGTGCGCATCCTGCCGATCTCGGACAAGGTGCTCGAATTCGCGCAGACCACCCTCGCGCAGTTCCAAGCCGCCGACCTGCGTGTCACGCTCGACACGCACTCCGACAAGCTCGGCGCCAAAATCCGCCGTGCGGAATTGGACAAGGTCCCCTACACCCTCGTGCTCGGACAGAAGGAAGCCGAGGCCCTCAGCGCGTCCGTCCGCAGCCGCGCGAAATGCGACGAAGGCGTCCACCCGATCGCGACCCTCATCGAACGCTTCAAGCACGAGATATCCACCCGCGCGCTGCCCGAAAAGAAACCCGCCGCGCCGAAACCGTAACCCGGAGAGCCCGCATCCCCGCGGGCCGTCCTTCTCTCCTGGAGGGCGCGGCTCCCGCCGCGCCGCGGCCCGCGCGGCCGGGCCCTCCCCCGAAAACGATGACCACCGACGCTACCGACCTCCCCGCTTGGAAGGAAGAACTCGACGCCATCGTCGGCGCGCGGGCGCACGGGCAGTTCAACCAATTGTTGCCGCGCCTGCAGGACCTCGACGCGAGGCACCCGAACGTCGCCGAGATCGCCTACCAGATCGCGTGGACCTGCGACACGCTCGGCCGCCATGAGCAGGCGCTGACCAATTACGAGAGGGCCGTCGCGCTCGGCCTGCCGCCGAACGAACTCGCCAATGCCTTCGTCGGCCTCGGCTCGACGCTCCGCGCGCTCGGTCATCTCGAACGTTCCGCCGAGGTATTGCGCACAGCCAAGCTCCAGTTCCCCGACAACCGCGAGTTCGACATCTTCCTCGCGCTGACCTTGCACGAGCAAGGCCGGCATGCCGACGCGCTCCGCCTCGTCCTCGAGACACTCGGCGAAACGACCGATGACCCCGGCCTGACCGCTTACGGCCGCGCCATCCGCCACGCCGCCGCCCAACTAAAGTAGCGGGAGCTTCCATCTCCCGTTACTTTCTATCCGGTCAGGGCTAGCCCGCCCGCTACGTATCCCTGCGTATGGTCGCGGCCAATCATCTGCATTATCGTGGGAATCTCCACGAAGACCCACACCCCGATGACCACGCCACGCCGCCTGTTCAACCTGTCATTCCTCCTCGCGCTCCTTCCCGCGCTTGCCTTCGCCCAGACGGTCACCCTGCAATTTTCCGGCACGGCGAATTCGGTCGGCGCGCCACTCACCGGTTATTTCAGCGTCACCAACCCCTACACCTTCACGCTCAGCTACGATCCGGCTGCCGTCGGTTCCTACTCGGGCGATACCAGCCGCACCTTCGCGGCGATCAGCGCCTCGCTCACCGTGCAGGCCACGGGCGGCACCTGGACCAGCGCCTTCATCGACCCGCAGATCCAAATCACCGACGGCGCCTTCGACGAAATCTACATCTACGGCCAAGGCGGACACACCAACACCAGTGTCGGCGGACAAACGCTCAGCTTCGCAACCTTCCGCCTCTACTCCGCCGCGCCCGGTCCGCTCTCGACGTTCCTCAGCCTGCCCGCCGACATCACCCTCGCCGGCTGGAGCACCGCTCCGTCCTCCAGCGGCGTGTTCACCTACTGGAATCCGGGCACCGCCGGTTACTTCATGCGTTTCAGTCACAGCGACGTGCAAAACCTCTCCGCCATCCCCGAGCCCTCGACCTACGCCGCGCTCGCCGGACTCGCCTCCCTCGCTCTCGTCGCGTGGCGGCGACGCCAAGCAAAGTAGCGGGAGCTTCCAGCTCCCACGCGCAAACCATCACGCCACCGGCCCTGTCGTCCACGCGCCGTTCACCAACCGGCGCAGATGAAGCGGGTTGGCATCCTGCAATTCCGGCGGGAGCAGGTCGTCCGCGAAATTCTGGTAGCACACGAGCCGCGCCCAGCGATTCAAGGCGCGCGTGCCGACCGATGTGCTGCGTCCGCCGTCGCTCGTCGCCGGATACGGTCCCGCGTGCACAATGGCGGAGCTGACTTCCAAGCCCGTCGGATAACCGTTGAGGATCACGCGCCCGGCCTTCGCGGCCAGCAGCTCGATCAAATCGCCTTCATGCTTCGCCTCGTCCGCACCGGCGTGCAGCGTCGCCGTGAGCGAGCCTTCGAGCGAACGCGCCACGCGGCGCATCTCGGCGCGGTCCTGACACCACACGACGAGCGAGCTCGGGCCGAAGATCTCCTCCGACAACGCGGGGTTGCCGACGAAGAATTTCGCGTCCGTCTCGAACCACACCGGAGCCGCGCCGCACGCTCCCTTGGCCGTGCCGTGCGCGAGCACCCGCACGCCGGGCTGCCCGGTGCGGGCCTCGACGTTGTGCGCGAAGTTGCGGGCGATCCCCGCCGTGAGCATCGCGCCCTCCGGCGTCGCGGAGAGTTTCGCCGTCAACGCCGCGACAAACCGCTCCGCCTCGGCCGAGCGCAGGAGGACGATGAGTCCGGGGTTGGTGCAAAATTGTCCGACTCCGAGTGTGGCCGAAGCGTGCAGACCGTCGGCGATCGCCGCGCCGCGTTCGGCGAGCGCGCCGGGCAGGATAAACAACGGGTTGATGCTGCCCATCTCCGCATAGACCGGGATCGGCTCCGGCCGCGCCGCCGCCAAATCGGCCAAAGCGCGTCCGCCCTTGAGCGAGCCGGTGAAACCCACGGCCTTGATTTGCGGGTGTTGGACCAGCGCCCGGCCGACTTCATAGCCCGCGTCGAAGAGCAGGGAGAACGTGCCCTCCGGCAAACCGCAGGCACGCACCGCATGAAGGATCAGCCGTCCGACGAGCTCGCTCGTGCCGGGATGCGCCGGGTGGGCTTTCACGATCACCGGACAACCGGCTGCGAAGGCCGACGCCGTGTCTCCACCGGCCACGGAATACGCGAAGGGGAAATTGCTCGAACCGAACACGACCACCGGCCCGATCGCACGCAGCAGCGAGCGGTGGTCCGGTTTCGGCAACGGCGTGCGGTCGGGTTGCGCCGTCTCGATCCGCGCGTCGAGCCAGTCGCCGCGCTCCGCCTCGGCGCCGTAGAGCCGCAGCTGGCCGGCCGTGCGCGCGACTTCGCCTTTCAAGCGCGCCTCGGGGAGACCGGTCTCGAGGTGGGCCCGCGCCACGAGGTCGGCGGCCTTGGTTTCGAGGCTGTCGGCGATGTGCCGGAGGAAAGCATGCCGCTGCGCGCCGGTCAGCCGCGCCCAGATCGGCGCCGCCTCGGCGGCGAGTTGCACCGCGCGATCGACGTCGTCCCGGTCGGCCGACGCGAAGCCCGGCTCGAGCGCCTCGCCGGTGGCGGGATTAAAGGCCTTGAACACAAGGCCGCCGGGACCGCTGGACCCGAAGCCGATGAGATTGCCGCCGTCAGGTTTCATAGGACCGAAGTTAGCCACAAAAAGCACAAAGAGCACAAAAACTCTCTGAGCCCTTTTGCGCTTTTTGTGCTTTTTGTGGCCATCAAAGCTTGGGCCGGTCCTTTAGCGCCTGGGCGAGCACGGCGCGGGCGTGGTCGAGGTCCGGGCCTGCGAGTTCCAAACGCGGCGCCCGCACGTGCGGCGTGCCCCGACCGACTTCGGCCTGCACCCATTTGATGAGCTGCACGAATTTCGGCACCGTATCGAGCTTCAGCAGCGGCAGGAACCACGTGTAGAGCGTCATCGCCCGCGCCTTGTCACCGCGCGCGGCGTAGTCGAACAGCGCCACGCTCTCCGCGGGAAATGCGTTCACGAGGCCCGCAACCCAACCGACGGCACCGGCATAGACGCCTTCGACGATGGCGTCGTCCATGCCGACGAGGACATCCAGCCGCCGTCCGCAGACCGCCCTTATCGCGGTGATGCGGCGCACATCGCCGCTCGATTCCTTCACGGCGTGCAGATTGGCGTGCGCGGCGGCCAGCTCGGCGATCTGCTCGGGCAGGAAGTCGGTTTTGTAGGCGACCGGATTGTTGTAGAGCATGCAGGACAGCGGCGTGGCGGCGATGACCGCGCTCACGTGCGCCCGCATCTCGCGCCAGTCGCTGGTATAGACGTAGGGCGGCAGCACCATCAGGCCCTGCGCCCCGGCCTCGGCGGCGGCGCGGGCGAGCGTGACTGCTTCGGCGGTGGAGAGCGACGCGATGCCGAGCACGACGGGCGCGCGGTCGCCGACCGCGGCGAGAGGTGGGCGTCGATCGGGAAATAGATCGAGCCGGCGATGTTCATCCGCGCACCGGGTTCGAGCGCGGCGGTCTCCGCCGCGGAGAGCGTGCGGGCCTCGACACCGACGGAGTTCGCCAGCGCCGCGAGACCTTTCGAGTATTTGTCGAGGGTCTCCTGCGTCTTGCAGAGATTGAACAGGCCTTCGGTGCGAAACTCGAAGCTGTTGCCTGTCCGCTCGGCGAGATCGACGAAGAGCCGGCGGCTCTCCAGGCAATGCTGCGCCAGCACGGGTGCGGCACGCTGCGTGTGCTCCGGCGTGCAATGCCGCGCGAACAGCCCGCCCCAGCGGATGAGATCGAGATCGAGCCGCGGCTGAATGTAGAACGGGCTGCGCGAACTCGTCATCCACTTCAGCCCTTGCCAGACCATCCCCGGCGAGGAAATCGGCTGCACGTGGCTGGGCGAAACGTAACCGGCGCTGCCTTGCGCGCAGGTGTCGGCACCTTCCGGGTTGCGCTCGATCAGCGTCACGGCGAAGCCCTCGCGGGCGAGATAGTAGGCGGAGCAGAGGCCGAGAATGCCTCCACCCACAACGACAGCGGAACGGGGATTGCTCATGGGAAGAAGAAGGGGGAAATGCTTGTTGGGTTGGTCGTCTTCAGGTCGGCCGGATGCCCCAGCAGAATGGATCCGCCGGATCGAGCAGCAGCACACCCTCGCCGCAGACGTGGGCGGTGCCGGTGATGGTGGGGATGATCCTTTCGCCGGCGCGCCGGTAGCGTCCGCGAAACACGCTGCCGACAATGCTCTCCTGCACCCACTCGTCACCCTCGGCGAGTTTGCCGTCCGCGGCGAGACAGGCGAGCTTCGCGCTCGTGCCCGTGCCGCAGGGTGAACGATCGTAGGCGCCGCCGGGGCAGAGCACAAAGTTGCGACTGTGCACGCCGGGCTTCGTCGACGCCGCGAACAACTCCACGTGGTCGACCGCGGGAAAACCCTGCACATTCACGGCACGGCGCACGCGCGAGGTGTAGTCGAGCAAGTCGGCCGCGCGGGTGAGATCGAGCGTCTGCCCGTGGTCTTCGACGAGGAAAAACCAATTGCCGCCCCACGCCACGTCGCCGCGGACGACGCCGATCCCGGGCACATCGACGCCTACGCCCGCGGCCTCACGGTGGCTCGGGACGTTGTCGACCGATACGCTGCCGTCGGAATGGAGCGTGGCGGTGACGACCCCGACCGGCGTGTCGATGCGCACGGCGCCGGGTCGCACGCGGCCGAGGCTGGCGAGCGAAGCGACGAGCCCGATCGTGCCGTGACCGCACATGCCGAGCATGCCGGTGTTGTTGAAGAAGATCACCCCGAAGGCGCAGCCCGGTTCATGCGGCTCGACCAGGAGCGCGCCGACGAGGACGTCGTTGCCGCGCGGCTCGTTGATGATGGCACTGCGGTAGTGGTCGGCCTCCGCACCGAAACGCCGCGCCCGTTCGGCCAGCGGGCCGACGCCGAGGTCCGGGCCGCCTTCCAGCACGAGCCGCGTCGGTTCGCCGCCCGTGTGGGAGTCAAGGATGCGGATGACATGCGGGCCGGTTTGGGGCATGAGGGAGAGAATACCACGCGAGTCTTGTATGAAAACGCCGCGTGGGCACGCTGTTTTCATCCCAACCCCGAAATCCATGGCCCACGACCCGGCCCGCATCCTCGTCCAGCTCGCCGCCCCGCTCCTCGCCGGCGAATGCTTCGACCTGATCCCGGATGCCGTGTTCTTTCTCAAGGACCGCCAGGGCCGCTACGCCGCGGTCAACCAGACCCTCGTCGAGCGCTGCGGCCGGCGCAGCAAGGCCGACCTTCTCGGCCGCACTGTGCATGACCTGTTCCCCGCCGACCTCGCCGCCCGCTACGCCGCGCAGGACGACGCCGTGCTCGCCTCGGGCAGCGCCGTGGTCAACCAGCTTGAGCTCCATCTCTATCCCGCAGGCAAAACGGGCTGGTGCCTCACCACCAAGCTTCCGCTGCGCGACCCCGTCGGACACATTGCCGGCCTTGTCGGACTTTCGCGCGATCTGCGGGCCGGCGCCGACGGCGACGCCGTCCCCGCCCCGCTTGTCGCGACGATGGATTACCTGCGCGCACACTTCGCCGGCCCGGTGACTCCGGCGCAACTCGCCGCCCGCGCCGGTCTGGCGACGGCGAAATTCACGCGGCTCACGAAACGTCTGCTCGGTCTCACGCCCGGTCAGCTCATTATGCAGACGCGCCTGCAGGCCGCGACCCAGCGCCTGCGAGACACCGACCAACCTGTCGCCGCCATCGCTCACGCCTGCGGCTTCTACGACCACAGTGCCTTCGCGCGGCACTTCAAGACCGCCACCGGCCTCACGCCCCTCGCCTACCGGCAGAACGTCCGGGCATGACGCTTTTGCCCGTTGCCAACGCCGGGGCGCGTTTCCGAAGCTGACGCCGCCATGTCCGCCCCGCAGGACTTCAACGTCGACTACCTTGCGCAACTTGCCCGGCTCACCCTCACGCCGGAGGAAAAAGCGCGCTATGCGGCGCAACTTGGGGACGTGCTCAAACACTTCGACCGCCTCGCCGAAGTCGATGTGAGCGGCGTCGAGCCCACCGCCCACGCCTTCCCGCTTGAAAACGTCTGGGACGCCGACACGCCGCGCCCCGGCCTCAGCGTCGCCGACGCCCTGCGCAACGCCCCCGCGCAACGCGAGCAGATGATCAGCGTGCCGAAGGTGATCGAGTAGGGCCGGTCACCGACCGGCCACCCGCACTCCCGCCGCGCATGTCCGCCCCGCTCCACTTTCAACCTGTCAGCGAACTCGCCGCCCGCCTCGCGCGCCGCGAGTTTTCGGCCGTCGAGCTGTTGTCGGCCTTTCTCGCGCGCACGCGCGCCGTCGAGCCGCGGGTGCGCGCCTTCAATTCCCGCGACGAAGCCGACGCCCTCGCCCAAGCCGCCGCCTCCGACGCCCGCCGCGCCGCCGGCCAGTCGCGCGGCCCGCTCGACGGCATGCCGCTCGGCCTGAAGGACGTCATCGCCGTGCGCGACCAACCACTCACGGCATCGAGCAAGATGCTCGCGAACTTCGTCTCGCCCTACGACGCCACCGTCACGCGCAAGCTCAAGGACGCCGGCGCCGTGCTTTACGGACGCCTGAGCTGCGACGAGTTCGCCATGGGCTCGTCGAACGAGAATTCCGCCTTCGGCCCGGTCGCGAATCCCTGGGATCTCACGCGCGTGCCCGGTGGTTCCTCCGGCGGCAGCGCCGCGGCGCTCGCAGCCGGGGCGGTCGCCGCCTCGCTCGGCTCCGACACGGGCGGCTCCATCCGCCAGCCCGCGGCGCTCTGCGGCGTGGTCGGCCTGAAACCGACCTACGGTCTCGTCTCGCGTTACGGCCTTGTCGCCTACGCGTCCTCGCTCGACCAGATCGGCCCCTTCGGCCGCACGGTCGAGGATGTCGCGCTCGTGTTGCAGGCCCTCGCCGGCCACGATCCGCTCGACTCGACGTCATGCCAGACAGCTCTGCCCGACTACCGCGCCGCGCTCGACGGTCCGGCGCCGCGGCGCATCGGCATCCCAAAGGAATATTTCGGCGCCGGCCTCGACCCCGAGATCGCCGCCGCAGTCGAGGCGGCGGTGAAGTTTTATCGCGACCGCGGTTGCGAGGTGAGGGAAGTATCGCTGCCGCACACGCGTTACTGCCTCGACGCCTACTACGTCATCGCGACGGCCGAGGCGTCCTCGAACCTCGCGCGCTACGACGGCGTGCGCTACGGGCATCGCTCGAAGGAGGCGACGGACGCCATCGACCTCTACGCGAAGTCGCGCGCGGAGGGTTTCGGCGCGGAGGTGAAGCGCCGCATCATCCTCGGCACCTACGTGCTCTCGAGCGGTTACTACGACGCCTACTACCTCCGCGCGCAAAAGGTCCGCACGCTCATCCGGCAGGACTTCCTGCGCGCCTTCGCCGACGTGGATGCCCTCCTCACGCCCACGTCGCCCGTGCCGGCGTTCAAGCTGGGCGAGAAGGCCGACCCGCTCGCGATGTATCTCCTCGATATCTACACCATCGGTGTGAACCTCGCCGGCCTCCCCGCCGCGAGCGTGCCGTGTGGTTTCACGAGCAGCGGCCTGCCTATCGGCCTGCAGTTGATCGGCCAACCCCTCCAAGAAGCCGCCCTCCTCGCCCTCGCCCACACCTACGAACAGGCGCATGAGTGGCGTCTGCGGACTCCGCCGATCTGAATTTGGTCACAGAGGAAAACCCGAGGGCCACAGAGGACACAGAGATGAATCCAGAGACAAATCAAGTGACCGAACAGATAATCGGCGCAGCGATCGAAGTGCATCGAGAGCTCGGTCCGGGTCTCCTTGAATCAGCCTACCAGCGCGCACTCGCCCATGAACTCCGTTTAAGAGGACTCGCTTTTGAAGAGCAAACGCCCTGTTCAGTTCGCTACAAGGACCTCCTGATCGAAGATGCCTACCGGCTCGACTTCCTAGTGAAAGAATTGGTCGTCGTTGAACTCAAGACCGTCGATTCCCTGCTCGATGTTCACGACGCACAGGTGCTTACCTACCTGAAATTCACCGGCTGCCACGTCGGCCTCTTGCTTAACTTCCGCTCCACCGTCCTAACCCGCGGTCTGCGCCGGCTGGCTCTGTGATTTCTGTGTCCCCTCCTTCCGTCCCTGTGTCCCGCTCTTCCTCAGATTTCGAAGCAGTCATCGGCCTTGAGGTGCACGTTCAGATCCGGACCGCGTCGAAGATGTTCACGCGCGTCGCGACGGGCTACGGTGAGCCGCCGAACACGCTGACCGATCCTACGGTCCTCGCCCTGCCCGGCGCGTTGCCCGTGCTGAACCGCGCTGCGCTCGACGCCATCATCAAGACCGGCCTGATGCTCGGCTGCGAGATCGCCGCCGTCACGCGCTGGGATCGGAAGAACTATTTTTATCCCGACAGCCCGAAGAACTACCAGCTCTCACAATACGACCAGCCTGTCTGCCGCCACGGTGCCGTCGAGATCGAGCTGCCCGGCCCGTCGCTCGCCGTGATGGGCGAGCACAAGACGATCCCGCTGACGCGCATCCACCTCGAGGAGGATGTCGGCAAGCTCACGCACGAGGCCCACGACTCGCTCATCGACTACAACCGCGCCGGCACGCCGCTGATGGAGATCGTGACCGAGCCCGCGTTGCACACGCCCGAAGAGGCCTTCGCGTTCCTCACCTCGCTCCGCCAATCGCTGATTTGCGCCGGCATCTCCGACTGCGACATGGAGAAGGGCCAGATGCGTTGCGACGCCAACATCTCCATCCGCCGGCCCGGCGAAACGAAGCTCGGCACGAAGGTCGAGTTGAAGAACCTCAACTCCATCTCCTATGTGCGCGACGGCATCGCCGCCGAGATCAAGCGCCAGATCGCCGTCGTCACGGGCGGCGGCGCGATCTCGCAGGAGACGCGCCTCTACGACGGCGAGACCGGCCGCAGCGCCGCCATGCGCTCGAAAGAGATGGCGCACGATTACCGCTATTTTCCCGACCCGGACCTGATGCCCGTGCGCATCGACGCCGCGTGGAAAGCCCGCCTCGCGGCGGAACTCCCCGAAGCCCCATTCGTCCGGCAGCGTCGCTTCATGGAGGCGCACGCGCTCCCCTACTCCGCCGCCGCTGTGCTCATCCGCGACCGAGCGTTGGCCGATTTCTTCGAGGAAACGGTGAGGCTCGGTGCAAAGCCGACCGCCGCGGCGAACTGGATCGCGAACGACCTCCTGCGCGACCTCGCCGCCGCCAACCTCTCGCTCGCCGCGAGCCAGGTGACGCCGGCGAACCTCGCCGGCCTGATCGCCCTCGTCGAGCAAGGCGCGGTGTCGAGCAGCCAGGCGAAGGAGATCTTCAGCGAAATGTTCGCGACCGGCGAACCCGCCGCCACCATCGCCGACCGCAAGGGCCTGCGCCAGGCTAGCGACACCAACCAACTCGAAGCCTGGTGCGCCGCGGCGATCGGCGCCGACGCCAAGAGCGCCGACCAAGTCCGCAGCGGCAACGCCAAAGCCATCAACGCCCTGAAAGGCGCCGTGATGAAACTCTCTGCCGGCAAAGCGAACCCGAAGCTCGTGGACGAGATTCTGCGGAAGCAGCTGGGCGTGTGAGGTGGAACGCCTTGCGGCGGGCTGGAGAGTAGCGCAGGCGTCTCGCCTGCCTCAGCTCAAGCAGCAGGCGGGACGCCTGCGCTACACGCTTACTTCGCTTCGTCGGCGATCTTGATGTGCAGCTCGCGGAGCTGCTTCTCGGTGACGGGCGTCGGGCTCTGGTTCATCAGGTCCTGCGCCTTTTGCGTCTTCGGGAAGGCGATGACGTCGCGAATGCTCGTCGTGCCGCAGAGCAGCGCGCACATGCGGTCGAGGCCGAAGGCGATGCCGCCGTGCGGGGGCGCGCCATATTTGAAGGCCTTCAGCATATAGCCGAAGCGACTCTCGACCACGTCGGCCGGGATCTTGAGCACGTCGGTGAACACCTTCTCCTGCAACGCGGGTTGGTGGATGCGGATCGAGCCGCCGCCGAGTTCCATGCCGTTCAGCACGACGTCGTAGTGCTGGCCGCGCACGGCCTTCGGGTCGCTGTCGAGCAGGTGCGCGTCCTCGGCGACGGGCGCCGTGAACGGGTGGTGTGTGGCCGCGTAGCCGCCGCGCTCCTCGTCGTAGGACATGAGCGGGAAATCGACGACCCAGAGGAAATTCCACTGGTCGGGGCGGAGCGTGAGCTTGCCGCGCTTCACGAGGAGCTGCGCGGCGTCGAGGCGGATGCGGCCGAGGATGGCGCAGGCGCGCTCCCACGGGGCGGCGGCGAAGCAGATGAGGTCGCCGTTCTCGATGTTCAGGCGCTTGGTCAGCTCGGCCTTTTCGGCGTCGGTGAAAAATTTCGCGATCGGGGACTTCCATTCACCGTTCTCGACCTTGATCGAGGCGAGGCCCTTGGCGCCCATCGCCTTGGCGGAATCCTCGAGGGCGACGGTCTCGCCCTGCGTGACGTCGGCGAGGCCCTTGGCGTTGATCGCCTTCACGGAGCCGCCGGCGGCGACGGTGGACTGGAAGACCTTGAACGC
>CAYYVB010000066.1:0-5600 GCA_964475035.1 uncultured Opitutaceae bacterium
GGGCCGCGTCGCCGTCCGCCACGTCCGTCGCGACGCGATGGAGGCCGCCAAGAAGGCCAAGAAGGACGGCAAACTCTCCGACGACGACGAGAAGCGTCTCGAGAAGGATGTCCAGACCGCCACCGACAAGTCGATCAAGGACATCGACTCGCACCTCGCCCACAAGGAGAAGGAGCTGATGACGGTGTGAGCGACCGCCATAGAGGGCGCGGCTACCGCCGCGCCGCATCGCCCCCGAGCCCGCGCATCCGCGCGGGTTTTTTCATACCCGGAAATCTTCCTCTTTCCTCTTTCTCTTAATCTATCTTCCCCCGCACGAGTCCGCGGCGAACCACGCCGGACCGAGAGAAAGATAAAGATTAAGAGAAAGAGGAAAGATTCCCGGATCTTCCTCCGTCGGGTCTTCGCGGCTCCGCGACTCTGCGTGAGGCTCTTTTTCCTTCCCTCTTCTGGATTCTGAATTCTGGATTCTGGCTCCTCCCCCTTCGTGCCCGACTTCGAACTCGATTCTCCCTTCCCCGCCGCCGGCTCCGTCCCGGCCATCGATTTCCGCGCGCAGCTCAATGACGAGCAATACGCCGCGGTCACGGCCGAGCCGGGGCCGATGCTCGTCCTCGCCGGCGCGGGCTCGGGCAAGACCCGCACGCTCACCTACCGCGTCGCCTACCTCCTCTCGCAGGGCGTGCGCGCGGGCGAGATCCTCCTCCTCACCTTCACCAACAAGGCCGCGAAGGAGATGCTCCACCGCGTCCACGAGCTCACCGGCACCGAGCCCGCGCGCTTCTGGGGCGGCACCTTCCACTCCATCGGCAACCGCGCGCTGCGCATGTTCGGCGACGCCATCGGGCTGCCGAAGAACTTCACCATCCTCGACGTCGACGAATCCGAGTCGCTCCTCAAGCAGGCGGTCGAGTCGGTCGACAAGCTGTTCTTCAAGGACAAGACCAACCCGCGCCCCGGCCCGCTCTTCAGCGTCCTCTCGATGGCGCGCAACACCCAGCTCTCGCTGGCCGACACGGTCGAGCGCCACTACCCGCAATACGCCGAGATCGCGCACCGCTTCCCGGAGTTCGCCGCCGTCTACGAGCGCATGCGCCGCGAGCAATCGGTCGTCGACTACGACGACCTCCTCGAGCTCTGGCTCAAGCTCCTGACCGACGCGCCCGACGTCTGCCGGTATTTCAACGAGCGCTTCCGCCACGTCCTCGTCGACGAGTATCAGGACACGAACACGATCCAGGCGCAGATCGTCGACCGGCTCGCGTCGCACCACCGCATCATGGCCGTGGGCGACGACGCCCAGTGCATCTACTCGTGGCGCGGCGCGGACTTCGAGAACATCATGACGTTCCCCGACCGCCATCCGGGCACCGTCATCCACCGCATCGAGATCAACTACCGCTCCACGCCCGAGATCCTCGCCTTCGCCAACGGCGTGCTCGCCGCCGCGCCCAAGGGCCGGCACTTCGACAAGGAGCTCCGCGCCGCCCGCAAGCACGGCCAGAAACCCGCCGTCATCCAGGCGATGGACGACCGCGAGCAGGCGGCCTTCATCATCAAGCGCATCGAGTCGCTCGTGAACGACGAGGGCGTCTCCCCGCGCGAGATCGCCATCCTCTACCGCTCGCACTTCATCGC
The DNA here is from genome assembly GCA_964475035.1 of uncultured Opitutaceae bacterium. GTDB lineage: Bacteria > Verrucomicrobiota > Verrucomicrobiia > Opitutales > Opitutaceae > Didemnitutus. The sequence goes on from CAYYVB010000066.1 coordinate 1,639, forward strand.
GCTCGAGATGCAGCTCGCGCTCTCCCGCGCCGGCATCCCCTACGTCATCACGAGCGGCGTGAAGTTCTTCGAGCGCCAGCACGTGCGCGACCTCATTGCCCTCGTCAGCTTCGTCTACAACCCGAGCAACACGCTCGCCTGGCAACGCTTCTCCATCCTGTTGCCCAAGGTCGGCGAGAAGGGCGCGGTGAAGATCTACGCCGCCGCGCTCGACCACGCGAAGCTCATGCAGAAGAACTTCCTCGACGCCCTCGCCGAGGACGACGTGAAGACGAAGGTCCCGAAGGACGCGAAGGACGACTGGGCGAACTTCTGCGCCTCGCTCCAGCAGGTCGCCGCCGCGATGGACGAGGGCAAACCCGCCGACGCCGTGCGCGTCGCGATCGATGGCTGGTATGGCGACTACATGAAGGGTGCCTACGCCGACTACCTGGACCGGCTCGAGGAATTGAAGGGTCTCGTCGGCTTCGCGTCGCAGTTCACGACGATGCAGGAGATGCTCACGCAGGTCGCACTCCTCAACGGCGAGACCGCCGAGAAGGAAGTCGAGCCCACCGACGACGCCATCCGCCTGACGACGGTGCACCAAGCCAAGGGCCTCGAATACGACGTCGTCTTCCTCATCGGCGCCGCCGACAACCAATTCCCCACCCGCCGCTCGATCGAGGACGGCGACGTGGAGGAAGAGCGCCGCCTCTTCTACGTCGCGGTGACGCGCGCGAAGAACGAACTCTACATCAGTTACCCGCGAGTCGCCACCCGCGCCGGCCCCGGCGGCATGATGCTGAGTCCGTCGCGCTTTCTCCTGGAAGTCTCCAGCTCGCTGTATGATGAGCTGCGCATCAAGCGGAGCTGGGGGTGGTAACTGTAGGAGGGGCTTTACGCCCCGACCAAGCGCCCACAACATCGCATCCACGCGATGCCCTCCGCCCCCAAGCCCATCTGCTTGATCATCGCCGGCCCCAACGGTGCCGGGAAGACCACCTTCGCACGGGAGTTTCTCCCCCATGAAGGCGGCATCCTCAATTTCGTTAATGCCGACTTGATTGCCGCCGGGTTGTCCCCGCTCAAACCCTCGAATGCCGCCTTGTCTGCCGGTCGCATCTTTCTCGGCGAACTTGATCGACTCGCAGCGTCCGGTGCCGACTTTTCGTTTGAAAGCACCTTGAGCGGCCTGACCTATGTCGAACGCATCAAGCGCTGGAAGACCCGCGGCTATCGGATCGAAATCGTCTATCTTCAGCTCCGCACCGCCGCCATCGCGCTGAAGCGCATCGCCGCCCGCGTGAAAGAAGGCGGCCACGACGTCCCGGCAGCAGACGTCCGCCGACGCTTTGTTCGGAGTTGGCGAAACTTCGACAACGCGTATCGTCCACTCAGCGATGCTTGGTGGCTCTACGACGCCAACGTCCGACCACCTATCCTGCGCGAAAAGTTTCCATGAAGAAGAACCGACCCGTCGACGCCCGCACCAATGCCATCAACGCTGCCATGCGTCGTGCGGCTAAGGCCGCCGCAGTCCGTGCCCGCGCTGCGGGCACGAAGCTCTACGTGATGCGCGGAGACAAAATCGTCGCCGAAGCGCCCTGAGCGCCGCCGACAACCAGTTCCCCACCTGCCGCTCGATCGAAGACGGCGACGTGGAGGAAGAGCGCCGCCTCTTCTACGTCGCGGTGACGCGCGCGAAGAACGAACTCTACATCAGCTACCCGCGAGTCGCCACCCGCGCCGGCCCCGGCGGCATGATGCTCAGTCCGTCGCGCTTTCTCCTGGAAGTCTCCAGCGCCCTCTACGACGAGCTAAGGATTAAGCGCTCGTGGGGCTGGTAACCCGACGACCTCCCCGTCCGCCGGAGCCTTAACGTAGGCGGAACGACGAGCTAAGAATCAAGCGAAGCTGGGGCTGGTAAAGGTAGGGCGCGGACTCCGCTCCGCGCCGCGACTACACGTTCAACGCCCGAACCGTTTTGAGCCAAGGATGGCACGGATCACACGGATGTCAGCAGATCGTTTTCTTGTAGGGGCGCAGTCTTGCTGCGCCCTAAGTTTGTCGAATGGGCTGCGCCTTGAGCTTTCCGAATGGGCCCGCAACCTCATCCGAACTGAGACATCAGTATTTTTAAAGCGGAGGCCGCGGAGAGATTAGAGATCAATCAGTCGCCCTCGGCAGCGAACAACAGCCTAACCCAGTCGGGTTCGCCGCCCCCACTACTCATGCTTCTTGGGTTTTTCAGTGGATTCTGGAAGCTGTAGAATCGGCGGCCCATCTACTTTTAGGAACTTCATATTCGCCGATGCCGCGAAGATGGTATGCACGGCTTGATTTTTCTCCTCGTTCTTCGACTCTGCACTGCCCTCGGCTAATTGCTCAACCCGGACTTCAACGTTGAAGCCACGGTCGATACGATTCGCTAGTTTGTTCAACGACACCTTGGCAGCGGTAATCAACTCATTCTTTCGGCCTCCATCCTTCTTGTGATAATATTTTGCTACTATTTCGACGCTTAGCTGCTCGATGCCTTTGCTCATTATCTCATTCGCGTGGCTTTCGATGCCCTTGATACTCTCCGCAGGCACGCCCTGCTTGCGAAGCTCACCATGCAGTTTTCTTACCTCCAACAGTTGCTTATAGAGTGCTACTACCCGCTCAACGGCGACTGCTATGCATGCAGCAGAGGGCAGATTTGAACTCAGATAAACTAATAGATCACTCGAAGAAACCGTTTTCAGAGCGATTTGCTCTCGCTGGCCGGTCGCAATCTCAGTGAATGTATTTACGATAAAATCTATCTCCTTAAGCTCTGCCGCGAAATTTAAGAGCCTATTTTCAATCGCGCTTCGGGGCACTAAAACGCCAATCTCACATTCACCAGGGTTTAGTCGTTCGCTTCCGATGCCTAAATACTTGAACGAATCCGCCCCTTGATTGATAGCCTGACGAAGCGATTTCACCCGGCTGTGAATTTTTCTAATCTCTTCCAAGGCGACTGCAGGAGTAATCGAGTTTGTTTCTAGAATGCCATCTACGTGCTCACGCAAGGCTTGTCCGATGAGCGGCTCGGCACCGATCTCCACAAGGATCTGACGCCACATCGGACTGAAAAGATCGCTCTTAGCATTATTCGTTGAGGTCCGAAATAACTTAAGTGCGTTCGCGAGTTCCTGTTGGTATGACGAATGGTTACTGTTTACTACCTGCTCCAGCTTTTCGACGACGGATTGGAGCTTTCTATCAATATCTTGGGAGTCGTATTCTGCTTTAAGTGCGAGCAAGACTGCATTCAGACGTTCGGCGTTCATTTAATTTTGAGTTTAATGTTTTGGCCCGTAACTCTTCTCTGACAGCTTCTCGAAAGTCTGCAAAACCTATTCAACTACCAATGAGTCATTCTGATTTGGTCAGGCGGCTGTTCGCTGTTCTCAAGTGAGCACACTCAGACTTACTGGCGGCCTTCCCATACATGCGCCTCACCAAAATTCACAGAAGCCTTCAAAATGAGTATGCTGTTCATGGACTCGCAGGGCGAGTCTTCCATCTTTCTCAGCATGCTATGGGCGCTTACCGGTAATTCCCCAAAGCAACTGCCCAAGAGGATCGGGTTTTGCTTTTCGGAAATCAACCCAGTGCATCTGCTTCAGGAAAATCGGCAACGAAGGAACCGCTGGACTCGACTTTAAAACAACGGGTATGACCGGGCACTTGCGCCTAACAAACTCCTCCAAAAAGCATCGAATTTCCTGGCTCTGCCACGGCCCCATTCCATTCGCGCCAACGAAGACAGCAGCGGTCTTGATCGTGGATATTTGGCTTTCGAGTTCCTCCTGCCAACTTCGCCCTGGTGGCAATTGATCTTCGTCTAGCCAGCAACGAATGCGCCGACGTTTCAGTTTACGCTGAATGTCACGGATTTCCGGTTTATCGACACTGTTGTGGCAAAGGAAAACATCGAATAAGTCAGGCAA
>CAYYVB010000066.1:5610-9278 GCA_964475035.1 uncultured Opitutaceae bacterium
CACCGGAACCGCACGCCAATATGTGCAAATGTCGGATTCTTCCCGAGAAGTCTTGCTGACATCATTGAGCACCAGATCGATTTGCTGCAGTAATTTTGAGTAAGTTGAACGCTTCGGACGGCACTGCGGACATAGAAACGCAGAACGCATGCCGACATCTACTCCAGTTTTGTCCTGCCAAAAATCATTCAAGCATCCGGAATTTTCAGAGTGAGTGGATCCGATGCGGAGATGTCGGATCAGAATCGCAGCCAGGAAGAACACCACTCCGTTGTTGATCGGGATGCGAGTCAGGTGATCCCACGCAAATAGCGAAACGATGACTGTGTTTCTATGCCATTCGAAAAAATAGTTATTCTCATAAGGCAATTCCGTGAAAATTATCACGAGATCTGACAGAGCCGCAACACGACGAACATTCGCCGGAAGGCGCTCGTAGGTTTCCGGTGAGGAAATCAACACTCCTGGCAGCTCAACGTCAGCCTCTCGTGAAATTACTAGGCTGGGAACAAGCCGGGCGAAATTTTCAGTAATGCAATCTAGGTCAATTTTTGTCGTATCGTCTCGATAGAGAACTATTTTCATGGGGAATGTGCGCAAACTTGGCCTATAGATTTGCACGGCAGAGAGACCAAAAATCCTAGTTTCGGCAAGGCCAAGCTATGAGGCAAGCGGATGGGGTCAGTCTAGGGTTGCCCTGATTTGACTGACAGTGGGCTGGGGATAAAAACCCAAGAAACAGCCCCCATGAAAACGCTGATCCGCCAGCCGGCATCCGGCAAAGCGACTTACAGCGAGGAGTATAAGCAGCAGAACATTGCGAAAGATCACATCGGCAAAGAGCCAGCGGGTGCCGAGTGCATCTCCGACTGCCTTGGAGAAAAATCCACCATCCACGAGGATCGCGACTTTGGGCATAAAAAGAAGAACCCACTACTTGGAAGTAGTGGGTGGTTTTTGCCCGCCTACGGGCGTAACGGTATTAAAGTGATGCGGCTGACGGGGCATTTGATCGCTCTCGTGGCCCCGGTCGCAAAGTCACAGATGTTCGTTCCATCAATGGCGGCAAGTCAGAATATTGGAACCCGCATGCGGGTAATCCCATCACCCGAAGCATCTCGCTGCTTGGATCAAGCAAGGCCTGATCGAGCCGCGCCGCTCGACATGCCTCCGGTGACGAAACGGGCGGAGATGGAATTGATTGAACCGCACCGAGGCGGGCTGCGACCTTTCCCGTAATGAGAGTCTTTATCTTCACGCTGGGCACTCGCGGCGATGTGCAACCCTATGTGGCCTTGGGCCGGGGTCTGCTGGCGGCGGGCCACGAGGTCACGCTTTGCACCGATGATCGCTTTCGACCGTTGCTGGCCGAGCACGGCGTGCCCGCGGCGGCCTTCAACGATCTCTTCAGCCAGCTGATCGATTCCCGCTCCGGTCAGGAGGTCATGGAATACGCGGGGACGGCCGGCGCCCTGATCCGCCGCCTCCCGCAACTCCTGCGCCTTTCCGCCCGCATGCAACAAGCCCTGATGGAGGACGGCTGGCGGGCGGCAAAGGAAGCCCAACCCGACCTCGTCGTTTACCACCCGAAGGCTTTCGGCGGACCGCATTTCGCCGAGCGCCTCGGCCGACCGGCCGTCATGGCCGTGCCGCTGCCGATGCTCGTGCCGACGGGAGAATTTCCCGTGCTGGGCTTCCCGCGGCTGCCGCTCGGCCCGCGCTACCACCGTGCAACCTACGCCGTGCTCGGACGCATGATGGGGTTGATCTCCGGCAAATACATCGCGCGCTGGCGGCAGGCGCACGGTCTCCCGCCGCGGACCGGCCGGCGGGATTGGCTCCTCGACGGCGACGGACGGCGCATTCCGGTGCTGCATGCCTACAGCCGGCATGTCGGCCCGGTCCCAAGCGACTGGCCGCCGGAGGCGCAGGCGACCGGGTTTTGGTTTCTCGACCGCGCCGCGGGTTGGCAGCCGGACCCCGCCTTGGAAGCGTTTCTCGCCGCCGGGCCGGAGCCGGTTTACGTCGGCTTCGGCAGCATGACAGGCCAGCGGGCGCGGGAGCGCGCAGCGCTGGTGGTGCAGGCGCTCAAGCTCGCGGGCGTCCGCGGCATCCTGGCGCGGGGTTGGGGCGGCCTGCTGGCCGAGCAGGCACCCGATCATGTGCATCTGATCGGCGAGGTGCCGCACGACTGGCTTTTCCCCCGCATGGCGGCGGTCGTGCATCACGGCGGCGCGGGCACGACGGCGGCCGGACTGCGCGCCGGATGCCCCAGCGTCATTTGCCCGTTCATGGCCGACCAGCCGTTCTGGGGGCGCTGCGTGCAGGAACGCGGCTGCGGCCCCGCACCGATTCCGCAAAGACGACTGACCGCCCCGCGCCTCGCCGCGGCCATCCGCGAGGCCGTGGAAAATCCGACCCACCGCAAACGCGCCGCGGCCGTGGGCGCCGCGCTGCGCTCGGAGGATGGTGTCGGGACCGCCATCGCCCGTCTGGAACAAGTGCACCGGGCCTATGCGCGCTGACCAAATCAAGCGGACAAGGCCTAGCTGTGTGCGCTGTGGAGAAGCGCGCCGCGCTCGACGTTGTTTGTTTCACCACGGATTGCACGGATGACACGGATTTCCCCGCGGGCATCCATCCGTGACATCCGCGCAATCCGTGGTCAAAAACTCCAAGCGATTCGCTCACCCGCCATGCCTCTCTCCAAATCCCCCGAAGCCTTCAAACTGAGGACGCTCTTCATGGGCTCGCTGGGCGAGATTCCCGAGAGCCATGCGCGCACCGCCGGCCAGAAGCAGCTCGCCGCCTGGATCAAGGAAGGCCTCATCGAGCATCGCCGCGCCGAAAAGCTCTACGCCCTCACGCCCAAAGGCGAAGCCCGCATCCGGTAGCGCAGCTCAGCGTTCGATCTCGTCACAGAGAGCACGGAGGCAAACCGGAGGACACAGAGCAAAACGCCGCCTCCTTTGCCCAAGCCACCCTCCCTAAACTCTGTGTCCCCTCAGTGTTCTCTGTGTCTCAGTGGTTAGTAATGACCCTATCCTGAACGGAATCCCCCGCAGCCATGCCCTCAACGCGAAGGGCGAAGCCCGGATCAAGTAGTTCGAGGGCAGACCCGATCTCGTCACAGAGAGCACGGAGGCAATCCGGAGAACACGGAGCACAACGCCGCCTCCCTTGCTCCAGCCACCCTCCCTGAACTCTGTGTCTCCTCAGTGTCCTCTGTGTCTCAGTGGTTAGAAATGATTCTCTCCTGAAAATGATCCCCGAGAGCCATGCCCTCTCCGCCAAAGGCGATGCGCGCATCAAGTAGCGACAGTCGAATTCTCGATCTCGTCACAGAGAGCACGGAGGCAAACCTGAGGACACGGAGCATACAGCGACGCAGGCGGCCGGACCTGTCTCCATTGCCCAGTGCTCCCTCCGTGCGCCCGGAGTCCCGGCGCTTACTCGGCCTTGAGCCAACCGAGGGAGACGAGGAACGCATCGGCTCGGGCCAGCGTGTCCCGATAGGAAAGATTTTCTCCGCGACCGTAGTTGAAGAAGCCATGCTCCTTGCCGTCGGCGCCGACGAGTTCGCAGCGGTTGCCGACGGCCTGCATGAGACGGGTGAACGCCTCGGCGGTGACGTAGGGCACGGTGGTGTCGGCCGTGCCGTGGAAAAT
>CAYYVB010000066.1:9288-11931 GCA_964475035.1 uncultured Opitutaceae bacterium
ACCCTGGTCACGGGGCACGGCCCGGTCTTCGCTGCCGTGGAAAATGATGGTGGGCGGGAGGCCTTTCCTCACGTGGTGCGCGGGCGAGAGGGTCGTCGGTGCCGAGCCTAGGCGCTCCTTCGGCAATCGCGTGCCGAATCCGACGAGGCCGAGTTCCGGCATCTCGGCGACGACGAGCACCGGGTTGAAAAGCACGAGGGCGTCCGGCACCGCGCTGATCGTGGTGTCGTCACCGGGCGCATCGAAGCCCGGCACGGTGGCGGCCGCGGCCGCGAGGTGTCCGCCCGCCGAACCGCCCCCGGCGGCGATCCGCCGGGGATCGATGCCGAGGCGGTCGGCGTGGGCACGCACGTAGCGGAGCGCGGACTTGGCGTCGGCCACACAGTCGGCGACCTTGGCCCGATGGCGCGAGGCGACGCGGTAGTCCGCGGTGATCGCGACGAGCCCGCGCGCGGCGAAATGGCGGCACTGCTGCTCAAACTGCGCCGGCGAACCGTTGGCCCAGCCGCCGCCGAAGAAAAACACGATGGCCGGGCGATTGCTGTTCGGGCCGGATGCGGGCTCAAAGATATGGAGCGCGAGCTCCGTCTCGCCGACACGCTGGTAGACCTCGACGCGCGCGCCCTCGAACTTCGGCGGATAGTCCAAAGCCCCGAACAGCGATGTGAGCGGCGAGAGGACCACGAGCAGGAGGAGACGAAGCGACGAGCGCATAAGCGTGAACAAAGAGACGCGTGGGGGCGGTTTCGGATACCAAAAAAAGATACGGCGGAGAAGGGCCTTCCGCAGCAGGATTCCCGCGCTCCATGCCCGATCCGACGAGAAGACGCTGTCGCACGCGTGGGTCATGGTAGGGTTGGCGCAGTGGGCGCCGCGTCCGCTGCCGCATCTGACCTCCGTGATCTCTGTGCCTCTGCGTGCGCTCTGTGACCCAGCCAGAAGGAGCGACCCGAGATGGGATCGCGACCGGCTTGAACCGCAGCATCCCTCGGGGAATACCCGAGTGAAATCCAACAGCGGGCGGGGATGCGGGCGAGTCGAGGCTTGAGCGTCGCCCCCTGACTTTTTCAATCGGAGCATGACGCCACGCCTTAGCCGTCTAGCCGCCACGCTTCCGTTCTTCCTCGGTCTGCTCCTGCTCGCCGGCTGCGCGAGCGCACCGGATCCCACCGTCACGGCCGGGCGCGCGGCGGCCCAGAGTCCGTGGGTCGGCACGTGGTATGACATCTTCTTCGATTCCTACGCCGATCCCGCCACGCGCGAGCAATTCCGGCTGCGCGCCGACGGCACGGGCGAGTATTTCCACCGGCCGTTCCTGCAGCCGCGCCAGTGGGTGCCGATCCGCTGGCGGCAGGTCGCGCCGAACAAGATCGAGTTCCTCGGCATGCCCGGCAACTGGGTCGCGAGCGCGACGCTGAACGAAAAGGGGAACCTCTCCTACCGCGTCGACCGCGGGAACGGCAGCAACGGTCTCGGCCTCTTCTCGAAAAATCCTAATCCGGAATAGGCCGCGCCTCGATGGGTCGGTCCGAACTCGAGTGGCTCCAGCGCAGGGGACTCGACCCGAGCAAGTCGCTCCTTGCGCCGCTCGCCTGACCGCCTTGCCCAACGCCCTCCGTCGATGCCGTGCTCTTCCGCACGCTGCGCACTGGCGTGAGCGACTCCGGTAGTCGCGTGAGAGAGTTGCGGGCTCGGCATCAGCCGCGCGCCCCCGCGGCGAAGTTTTCTCCGGTCAATCCAAGCTTTCGCCGGTCGCCGCGACTTCAGCGGATGCGGAGCGCGGGGCACAATGGCGGTTCAACCTTCGCCCGCCATGCGCCTCCTGCGCTCCCTGTCCCTGTTGTTGCTCGGCTTCTCTTGTCTCGTGTCCGCGGCCTCCGCCCGCGACCAGCTCCGCGAGGTGGTGCACCCGAAAGCCGACCTGCCGGCGTTCCGCGTGCTGCTGCCCGCGGAGTGGACCGACACCGTCGATCCCACGGGCAACCTGCTCCTCGCCAACCGCGAGAAGTCGGTGAATTTCTCGCTCAGCCTCACGCACTCGTCCGCGCCGCGGGACGCGCTCGACGGGCTGGCGCGAGCGGTGCTGACCGGCGTCGTGACGGCGCCGTGGGACAGCCGCGAGCCGGCGGAGATCTCCGGCCACCGCGGCTACCGCTACACGGCGCGCATCCGCCACTCCAACGGCGTCGAGGTCCGCACGGAACTCGTGCTCGTCGCCGTCGGCGACCGGCACATCGCCTCCGCCGCGCTGCTGCTCGGCCAGCGCGCCAGCCGCAGCGAGGAGGCGACAGCGCGCCTGGTGCTCGCGGCGCTCAAATTGCTGCCCACGCCCTGAGAAAATCCACCGCGGCGTGCAGGCGGATTCCCGCCTTCCCGCGAAATTCTGCGCTGACGCGGTAAGATTCCGCCGCGGCGTGCGTCTGCCGGGTGAAGACAACTTCATCCGATGCCCAAAACCGCCGCCTCATCCTCCCCACCCGCCGCCGCGCCCGCGTGCCGGTGTCATGTCCCCAACGCCCTCAACGTGCCCGCGCTCCGGGATCTTCGCCGCGACCGCTGCGGCCGCGCGTCATGAACACCGCGCATTTCGAAATCGACCTGCTCGAACGCCGCCGCCTCCGGCAATGGCGCCGGCTCGCCCGG
>CAYYVB010000067.1:0-11909 GCA_964475035.1 uncultured Opitutaceae bacterium
CTTACCAAGGACGTGCTCTGCCAACTGAGCTATCTGGGCAGACCAAAGCGTAGGCAAAAAACAAAGAGAACGGCTAGGGAATGGCCCCGAAAATTTGCCGTCAACAGAATTCTCGCTCTTTTCCCACAATTCCTATGGCCCGATCGTCACGCGGTAGCGTCCGGGCACCAATCGCTCGCCGACGCGCTGCGTCCGCGCTAACTGCTCCACAAAGAAGGCATCGACCTCCGCGCGACCGGAACCTGTGGTGAGCAACGGATCTCCGACCAAGCCGGCGGCGCTGACGACCAGGAGAAATTCCAGCGGCGCAAAATCACGCCGCGGCGGCTCGACCACCCAGGCTTCCGCGATTGCTATCTCCATGTCGGCCAATCGCTTGAACTCCACCCAAGCACCGCGCGACGGTAACGACGCCCTCCCCCCACCCTCTTCGCCAAAGCCCGCGAAGGGTGCCTCGTTGGTCCGGCTGAGGACCTCGGTCAAACTCTCCGATGCCGCCATCCCATCAGCGCCGTAAGCCGTCAGGCCGCCCTCACTGAAATTGAACTTCGCCCCGAAGTCCCCGAATACCTGTCCCGGTTGGCGCACGAGACCCGCCGGCAGGCCGCGCCCGCCGAAGTAATTCCGCGCCGTCGGAATGAACAGCGGTGCCGGGTCGAAATAATCCGCCCGATCCTGCAACACCCGGTCCGCCGCCGTCGTGTTCGCGCCCGCCAGCTGCACGAACGGCTCCGCGCCGCGCGGCGGTTCGCGCAATAACGGCGCGGTCACCCGCCGCGACCACCAGAGCCAGACCGCCGTCACCGCCAGCGCGAGCACAAGCCCGACGAAAATGCGGCGCTTACCTTGCAGGCGACCAGTCGTCATCGCGGCCTCACCTTCCGGGCACGACGAACTGCGGACCCGCCTCCGCCGGCGCCGGCTCCGCCGCCACCAATACGTTGGCAAAACCAGCCGCGCGCGCGAGGTCGCACAGCTCGAGAAATCCCTGCATCGACACCTGCTTGTCCACGCGCACGAGCATCGACGCGCCAGGATGCGACTGCGCATAGCGTTCGAGCACCGGCCGGAAATTCGCGAACTCGTAGATCCCGCCCTCGAACAGGATCATGTTGTCACGTCGGTAACTCACCACGACCGAAGCCGCGCCCGCTTGCGTCACGCCCACCTGCGGCAACTCCAGTTGCGCCGGCAGGTTCACGCCCACCGGCAGACCCGGCGCGAGCACGAAGCGCGACCCGAGCAACCCGAAGAACAGGCACACGCCCGCGAGGTTGACCCAGAACACGACGTCGAGGTCGCGCGGCGGCGGGGCCAGTTTCGCCTGCAGATCGAGCGGACGTGTGATCATCGCTTCTCCGCCTCCGTCGCCTTGGCCGGCGACGCGGCGGCCGCGGCCGCCCGGTGTTCGCGCAGCAGATAGCGCATCAATTCGTTCCCCACCCACTCCATGTCGTGAACGAGCGCGCGCACGCGGCCGTTGAGAAAATGCCGCCCCAGGTGCACCGGGATCGCGATCGCCACGCCCGCCGCCGCCGTCAGCAGCGCCTCCCACATGCCGCCGGCGAGCACCGCGGGCGTCGCATAGTTGCCCGCCTGGTTGAAGAGCCAGAAAGTCTTGATCAACCCCAGCAGCGTGCCGAGCAATCCGAGCAACGGCGCGATCTGCGTGATCGCCGCCAGCGCACCGATTCGTCGCTCGAGCGTGGGGATTTCCGTCAGCGCCGCCTCCTGCACTGCGAAGCGCAATCCCTGCTCGTCGTCGCTCGCGTGCCGCAGGCCGGCCTTCACCACCGCCGCGACCGGACCCGGCGTCTCCTCGCACAGCGTCAACGCCTCCATCAGACGGCCCTTTTGCAGCAGGTTCTTGATGCCATTGAGGAACTCGGTGGAGCGAATCTGCCCGCGATGGAGGAACAGCGCGCGCTCGACGAAGATGACCAGCGCGGCGAAGCCGACGAGGAGCAGCAACCACATCACCGGGCCGCCGCGCGCGAAAAGACTGTAGCTGAATTCCGTCATGAAATTTTCCCGCGATGATGCGCCGCCGCCGCGAGGCGTAAACCGCAAACCCGCCGCGCGCTCACGGCCCCGTGCCCTCCGTCGCGCGGAACCGGTCGATCCGCGCCTGCGCCTGCGCCGCCCCGCCGAGACGGTGCTCCAGCACGAGCCGGTAGGCGCGTTGCGCCTCGTCGAGCCGACCCGCCTCCTCGAGCAATTGCCCGAGTTCGAGCAGCGTCCGCGAGAGCCAGTAGCGTCCCGTTGCCCCGAGCCGCGCCGCCTGCGGGGCGTCGAGCAGGAACGAATCGACCACGCCCCAGAGGATCGTCTGCGCCGCCGCCGCCTGCCCGCGCCGCGCCTGCGCGTAACCCCACTTGTAGCCGGCCTCGACCCGCAGATCCGTCGGTGCCGCCGGCAGGTCGCGCAACCGCTCGTAGGTCGCCGCGGCGGATTCGTAATTTCCGGGATTGTTCGCGCCCTGGGCGAACAGGCTGTCGGCGAGCGCGACCTGCGCGAGCAACACGTCGGGGTGCTGGCCGCGATTGTTGATCAGATCCTCATACACGAGCCGCGCCGCGCCGAAGTCGTTCAACTTGCGCAACAGGTCGCCTTGCTTGAGGCGCGCGTAGAACACGAGTTCGTCGCGCGGGTAGTTCTCCACCAGCCGTTCGAGCAGGGTGTAGGCTTCGCGCAAGTTCCGGTCCAGTCCCTGACGCTCCGCATAAGCCGCGGCCTCGAAGAGCGCGAATGCACCGTATTCGCCCGCGCGCTTGGCGTCGACCATGTCGGTCAGCGTCTTCTGCGCTGTGGCGAGCTCGCCACGCCGCGCCTGCCGCGAGGCCTGCACCAGATAGGAGTAGGTCGCCGCCCGCGAATCGCGGAAATCAGCGCGCAGCCGGTCCAGCAACGCCGCGCCCTCGTCATCGCGGCCGAGTTCGAACAGCGCCTGCGCTTTGAGCAGGCGGCCGGTGCTCGCCACCTCGGCGGCGAGCACGGGCTCGAGCTGCACCTGCGCGAGCCGGGCGATGAGCGCGTCGGTCTGCGTGAGCGTATCCTCGTGCCGCGCGTTGTCGAAGGACAGTTTCGCCCGCAGCCACAGGAAACGCACCTGCAGCTCCTCCGGCACGCCGGTCGCCCCGCCCGTCGTCAGCCGGTCGACGCGGGCCTGCGCTTCGGCGGCGCGGCCGCGCGCCTGCATCTCGCGCACGAGGTTCCATTCCGCCTGCCAGCGGTTGACGGGGTCGAAGGCCGCGTTGCCCGCCATCTCGTCGAGGAGCGCGACCGCCTCCGCGATGCGATCGGCGCGCACGTCGGCCAGCACGCGCTGGAAGATCAGCACGCCCGTCGGCACCACCTGCGGCGCCTCGCGCAACGCGGCCTCGTAGGCATCGGCGGCGTTCTTGAAATCGCCGGAACGGAAGAACGCCTCCGCCAGCAGCACGCCGAGTTCGGAGCGCTCGCGTCCGGGGGGAATCACGGCGCGAAGCTGCGCACTCACGTCGGCCGCCGTGCGGTAGAGGCGCGCCTCCCATGCGACGGCGAGGCGCACGCCCAGCGCCGCGGCCTTGAGGGGCGAACCGGGAAAACGGTCGAGCAGCACGCGCGCGTCCTGTTCCGCGTCGTTGAACTGCCGGTCGGCGAGCGCCGCCTGCGCGCGCACGAAGAGCAGGTCCTCGATCACGGGATGCCGCGTCGGCGCGTTGATCAATTCGCTCAGGTCGCGCCGCAGTTGCGCACGCTCCGCCGGCGTGCGCGCGCCGCGGGCGAGCGCGTAGAGCGCCGTGCGCTGCGTCTCGGGCCGCAGGCCATCTCGGAGCAGTTCGCGGAACGCCGCGCGCCCCGCCGTCGTCGCCTCGCCGGCGATGAGGCCGAGCAGCAGGCGGAACTGGTCCGCCGTTTCGCGCTCCGTCGGCGGCAGCACGGCGAGTTGGCGCTGGAGCACGGCGCGCGCCTCGGCGGCGCGGCCGAGCGCGTGCAATGCTGTCGCATACGTGCGCACCCACACGTAACCCTGCCGCGTGCCGAGGAATTGCTCCATGTTCGTGCGGTAGGAGGCGAGGCGCGTCTCGTTCGGCGGCTCGATGCGGAGCTGCGCCTGTGCCTGCTCAAGCAGGAAACGCGCGCGTTGCTGGTCCGACACCGCCGCCTGCACGGCCTGCTCGTAATAGCCGTTCGCGCGCTGCACCTCGCCTTCGAGGTCGGCGATCTGCGCCTGGAGAAAATACCACCAGCCGCGGTCGGCGCCGGACAATTCCTCCGCACGGATCTCCGCGAGCATCGCCTTCGCCGGCGGGGTGCGCCGTTCGTGCGCCGCGACGAGGCCCGCGCGCAGGACGAGCGCGGCGCTGCGCGGACCGGGATGGTTTTCCAACTCGCGCTCCGCCGCCCGCACGTCGCCGCTGTCGAGCAGCGCCGTGACGAGCGAAAGGATCACGCGCCCGCGCGCCTCCGCCGGCAACGCCTCGTCCGCCAGCAGGTCGCGGTAGAGCAAGGCTGCCGTCGCGGGAAACCCGGCCTGCAACGCCCGGTCCGCACTGCCTTCGGCCACAAGCCAGCCGCCGGGCGCGGCCTGCGCCGCGGCGTTCTCGCTCGCGAGCGGGCTCGGGCCCGCGGTCTGCGCGAAGGCGCCCGCCGCCAGCAGGCACAGCATCAGGAGGACACGCACGGGTGACTTCATCGGCGGCGCATCGTGCGAGTCGCGTTCCCGGCTGGCAAGCTCGGCATCCAAGGGCGCCGCCCTGCTGGAGCGGAAACGTCTCGCCCCGACCGCCGCCGCGCCTACTGTCGCGCGTGATCCCACCCGACTCCCCATGATCATCACCCTGCTTGTTCTCGCCGGCCTCGCCGCCGTGTTGTTCTTCTGGATCGCGGGCTCCTACAACGCCCTCGTCACGCTCCGCAACCGCTTCAAGAACGCCTTCGCGCAGATCGACGTGCAGTTGAAGCGCCGCTACGACCTCATCCCCAACCTCGTCGAGACCGCCAAGGGTTACCTCAAGCACGAGCGCGAGACGCTCGAGGCCGTCATCGCCGCGCGCAACACCGCCTTCGCCGCCTCGAAGGCCGCCGCCGCCAACCCCGCCGACGCCGGCGCGATGAAAGGACTCCTCGGCGCCGAGGCCGGCCTCGCCGGCGCGATGTCGCGCCTCATGGTCGTCGCCGAGGCCTACCCCGACCTGAAGGCCAACCAGAACATGATGCAGCTCACCGAGGAGCTCACCTCGACGGAGAACAAGATCTCCTTCGCGCGCCAGGCCTACAACGACTCCGTCACCACCTACAACACGAAGCGCGAGACCTTCCCGACCAACCTCATCGCCGGCCTCTTCAATTTCGCCGCCGCCCAGCTCTTCGAGGTCGAGAACGCCGCCGAACGCAACGCGCCGCAGGTGAAGTTTTCGTGAGCGAAAGAGATCTCGAGCACACGACTTTTGCCTCATGCAAAGATATTTTGTAGTCACCAACTTGAACGGAGCAGCTGCAAAAGCTCCGTTCAAAGAGTGGTTTCGCTCCACGCAAGGCGTGGAGGGTGCAAGTTCGATGACGACACACCAGATGCGAAACCATATGAAGCGTCTTGGATGGGGAGTTCAGGATAATGGCACTGAAGTCCTGATAATTGATCCACAATCGAGTGCAAATCAGCCACCGACTGATTTTGGTGAGCAAAGCGTTGATGACGCTCAAGCTGCTGAATCCTCACTATTCGCACTGGAATCTCATCTACGAGACTATCTCGCGAAAAACCTGAATTCTGTAATTCGCTTTCCTAAGAAATTATCTGTTGTTGGAGTAGAGTATTCTACGGCAGTCGGACCGATTGACTTACTCGCGAAAGACGAAAGTGAACGTCACTACGTTTTCGAACTGAAGCTCGATCGCGGACCTGACAAAGCACTTGGTCAGCTACTTAGATACATGGGTTGGTGCAGCGAAATGCTACCAGGTCGACCGGAGGTTCACGGTGTTATTCTCGCAGCTGAAATATCAGACAAGTTACGGTTTGCTGCGAAAATGGTGCCGAATGTGGCACTACTCGAATATGAGCTTCAGATTAAAGTCCGACCCGTAGCGCTCGGACAGGCTTGATGGACTTCTTCGAGGCCCAGGATCGCGCCCGGCGCCGTTCGCAGCGGCTCGTGTGGCTCTTCTTGCTCGCCGTGCTCGGCACCATCGGCGCGAGCTACCTCGCGGCGACGATCATCTTCTCGCAGCTCGAGGGCCGGACCGATCCGGACTACGTCGCCGGCGATCCGCTGCCGTTCCTCTACTGGGACCCGCGGCTTTTCACCGGCATCGCCGGCGCGACCGTCGTCATCGTCGCGCTCGCCTCGCTCTACAAGTGGTCGCAGATGCGTGCCGGCGGCAGCGCCGTCGCCGAGATGGTCGGCGGACGCCGCGTCGATCCGCACACCACCGACCTGCGCGAACGCCGCCTGCTCAACGTCGTCGAGGAGATGGCCATCGCCTCGGGCACGCCCGTGCCGGCGGTCTACGTCCTCGAAAATGAGCCGGGCATCAACGCCTTCGCCGCGGGCCTCACGACCTCCGATGCCGTCGTGGCCGTCACGCGCGGCACGATGGACAAGCTCACGCGCGACGAGTTGCAGGGCGTCGTCGCGCACGAGTTCAGCCACATCCTCAACGGCGACATGCGGCTCAACGTGAAGTTGTCCGCCATCGTCTTCGGCATCCTCGTGCTCGGGCTGCTCGGGCGCGGGATCCTGCGCTCGCTCGGGCGCGGCCGCATCCGCACCGGCGGCGGCGGCAAGAACAAGGGCGGCGGGCTCGCGCTCGTCGTCGCCGTCGGCGTGGCGCTGCTCGTCATCGGCTACATCGGCTATTTCTTCGGCCGGCTCATCCAGGCCGCGGTGTCGCGCCAGCGCGAGTTCCTCGCCGACGCCTCCGCCGTGCAGTTCACGCGCAACCCGCTGGGCATCGGCGGCGCGTTGAAAAAGATCGGCGGCTACGCGCTCGGGTCGACGATGCTCGATGCGCGCTGCGGCGAGATCGGGCATTTTTTCTTCGCGCAGGGTTTCCGCTCCTCCTTTGGCGGGCTTTGGGCCACGCACCCGCCGCTCGACCAGCGCATCCGCGCCGTCGAGCCGCAATGGGACGGCAAGCTCTTCGATCCGCCCGAGGTCGTCGCCGTCGAGCGCGAATCCTTCCGCGACGTCGAGGCGCGCCGCCGCGGCGAGACGCCGCCGCCGCGCGTGCCCTTCGCCGCCACTGTCGTCGCCGCCGCGCTCGGCACCCTGACCGAGTCCCAGCACAGCGCCGCGCAGGATTTGCTCGCCTGCCTGCCGGAAGAATTACGCAACGCTGCGCACGATCCCCTCCGGACTGCGCCGCTCATCTACGCGCTTCTGCTCGGCGCCTCGCCCGAAGCGACGCGCGAGGCGCAGCTCGCCCTCGTGCAGCGCCTCGCCGGCCCCGAAGACGCCGCGGCGGCGCGCGCCCTCGCGCCGACCGCCGCAGCGCTTGAGCCGCAGACGCGTCTGCCGCTTCTCCAGCTCTGCCTGCCCACGCTGCGCACCTTCGACGCCACGGCGCTCGAGCGTTTCGTCACGACGCTCGACGCGCTCGTCCACGCCGACGCGAACGTGAGCGTGTTCGAGTTCGCGCTGCAGAAGATGCTGCTCCAGCAGATCGAGCGCCTGCGCCGGCCCGCGCGCCGCGCGGATTATCATTCGTTCCGTGCCGTCGCCGGCGACCTCGTCATCGTGCTCTCCGCCCTCGCCCACCTCGGTGCCGCGGGCGACGCGAGCCGGGCAGCGCGCGCCTTCGCCGCCGGCGCGGGCCAGCTCACCTTGCTCGACAGCCTGCGCCTCGCGCCGCCCGCCGGTTGCGGGTTGGAGAAACTCGACGGCGCGCTCGACCGCCTCGCCGCCAGCGTCCTGCCGATCAAGCAGCGCACGCTGCTTGCCGCCGCGCATGTCGTCGGCGCCGACGGCACGGTGTCGGCCGAGGAAGCGGAGCTCTACCGCGCCATCGCCGCCGTGCTCGATTGCCCGGCCCCGCCGCTCGTCGCCTGAGTTTGTTCAAGACTCACGCGCGCCGACCCGATCATCACGTGCGGATTTGGTTGATGATGATCGCGAGCAAGGCCGAGCCAAAGATCAGCGCGCGGGCCATTTGTTTCCGCCGCACCGGGTCGGGGATCCAGCGCGGCTCCTGTTTGTTCAGCCACGCGAAGAACAGCGCGGGCAGAATCAGCACGTAGAGCCAGTGCACGCCGAGCGTCGCGAGCAGCCGCCCGAGCCCGCCCGCGATCGAAGCGCCGAGCAGCACCGACGCGAACAACGCCGCGAAGGTCACGCTGTGACCCTTCACGCCGCGCCAGAACCACGACACTGCCCCGAGTTCCATGCCGCGACTCCAGCCGCTCCGCCGCCGGCTTGCAAGCCGCGCGCCGCCTCCGCACCGTCGCGCCGTGACCGTCGCCCAGCGCCAGGAACAACTGCTCGCCGATCTCCTCCTCATCGAGGACGCGCAGGAACGTCTCGGCGCCATCGTCGACCGCGTGCACCCGCGCCTCGCCGCCGACCGTTCCGAACACACCGACGCGCACCGCGTGCCCGGCTGCGTCTCGCCCGTGTGGCTCGTCGGCGAGATGCGCGACGGACACTGCCATTTCCGCTTCGACGCCGAATCCCCGCTCGTGCGCGGCCTCGTCGGTCTGTTGTGCGAACTCTACTCCGCCGCCGCGCCCGCCGACATCCTCGCCACCGAGCCTGCGCTCTTCGAGGAACTCGGCCTGCTGCGCACTCTCTCCCCCACCCGACTCAACGGCCTCCGCAGCGTCCGCGCCTGCATCCGCGATTACGCCGCCCGGCAGTTGCTGTGATGCCCTCCCTTTCCCTGCGCAAAGTGCGCTCGCGCGCCACGGCTCGCCGCCCAGCCTTCGAGGCGAAATTTATCCGCCGCTCAATCCCCTCCCGGCCCAAGCAACCTCGGACCGTCGTCCGCCTCCGCGCCGGGTGAGCCGAACAAGCTCTCCCACCCGGCGCTGAAGACGGGCTGGCGCGCCTCGAGAAAGCGCCGGCCGTGGGCGTATTCCCACAGCCAGCAGGCGCCGTCATGCCCGTCGTGGACGAGCATGAACTCCGGCGTCACATCCTCCGACACGCTGC
The DNA here is from genome assembly GCA_964475035.1 of uncultured Opitutaceae bacterium. Lineage (GTDB taxonomy): Bacteria > Verrucomicrobiota > Verrucomicrobiia > Opitutales > Opitutaceae > Didemnitutus. The sequence goes on from CAYYVB010000067.1 coordinate 9,135, forward strand.
GGATGCTGAACCGCCGCTCCGTCAACCGCTCGATCATGTCGCGGAGACCGCGCAACAAGGGCACGTCGTCGAGCGTCACCGTCCAATGCCCCGAGACAACCACCGGATATCGTCCGGCGAAATAGTAGCCGATGAACCGCGAAGGTTCGTAGCGCCCCACAATCCCGAGCCGCCGGGCATGCTCCTCGACCGCTTCGATGAACTTTACCCGGCGCGCGAGGTCGCGCGGCAGGCGGAGTTCGGGCAGATCGATGATGAGATTGTCCGTCATGGACGCAGTTCCTTCCTTGGGATTCGTCCTCATAACGGCACCAACCCCACGCGGCTTAAGCGAGCCGTGCGATTCTGGCTGTTTTCCCGCACTCCGGCGGCTAAGTTGCCCGCGTGCCGCCGCTTTACGACGCCCACAATCATCTGCAGGACGACTGGCTCGCGCCCCACCTCGACGCCGTGGCGGCCGACCTCGGCGCCGTGCATCTGCGCGCCGCCGTCGTCAACGGCACGTGTGAGGCCGACTGGCCCGCCGTCGCCGCGCTCGCGCGCCGTTTCGCCTGGGTCGTGCCCAGCTACGGCCTGCACCCGTGGGACGCCGGCAACCGCACGCCCGGCTGGCTCGCCACGCTGCGCGCCGCCCTGGCCGCCGATCCACACGCCGCCGTCGGCGAAATCGGCCTCGACCGCTGGATCCTCGATTCCGCGCGGCCCGACGATCCGCGCCTCGCCGGCCTGCGCCGCGCGCCATTGGAGGAACAGGGCGAAGTTTTCCTCAAGCAACTCGCCTTGGCCGCGACGGAGAACCGCCCCGTGACCATCCATTGCCTGCAAGCCTTCGGCGCGCTCGAAGGCCTCTTGCGGCACGTCAACACGCCCGCGCGCGGTTTTCTGCTGCACGCCTACGGTGGCCCGGCGGAGATGGTCGCGGGCTTCGCCGAACGCGGCGCATATTTCTCCTTCAACGGTGCTTTCCTCGACGCGCGCCACGCGACGAAGCGCGAGGCCTTCCGCCGCGTGCCGTTTGACCGTCTCCTCGTCGAGACCGACGCCCCCGCGATGCCGCTGCCGGCGGAGCGCGTGCGCTTCCCGCTGCCGCCGGCGTCGGACGGTTCGCCAATCAATCACCCGGCCAACCTTGCCGCCACCTACGAAGGGCTCGCTGAGCTGCGCGGCGTGAGCGTCGAGTCACTCGCCGCACAGGTGCAGGAGAACTTTGCGCGGCTGTTCGACCCAAAGTAGCGAAAGTGTCCGTCTCCCGCATTCGAGGCCGTGGCGGTCCTGTTCGTCCGCGCTCGGGTGCGATATCCCGGTGACCTTTCGCCCTTCCGCCGCATTGCCCACCCGAAGAGCAACGGATCCGGTCATGCCATTTCCGGTCCGCCCGCGCCGAGCGCGATCCGGCGCACGACTTCGCCGGCGGCGGCGAAGCCGAAGGCACCGGTGACGAAGACGCCGGTGCCAAAGCCGCTCGCGCAATCGAGTTTCAGGCTCGAGCCGGGCTCGGGTTCGTTCGCGCACGTGCCGTCGGCCCACGGGTAGAGCGGCTTCTCATTCGAATACACGCAGGGGATGCCATAGGTGTTGCCCTCGCCGCGCGCGAAGCCGTGGTCGCGCCGGAGCTTCTTGCGCACCAGCCGCAACAGGTCGTCGCCCTGCGATTCGCCGAGGTCGCCGACGCGGATGCGCGTGGCGTCGCGCCGGCCGCCGGCGCCGCCGATCGTGAGGATCGGCTGGCCGTGCTGCACGCAGGCGGCGATGAGCGCGGCCTTGGCCGACATGCCGTCGATCGCGTCGATCAGCCAGTCGCGGCGGGTTGCGAGCAGGCGCGCGGCGTTGGACGCGGTGAAGAACTCCGCGTGCGCCGTCACGCGGCAGGCGGGATGGATGGCGCGCACACGCTCCGCGAGCACGGCCACCTTCGGGCGGCCGACCGTGTCGGCGAGGGCGTGCGACTGGCGGTTGGTGTTGGTCACGCACACATCGTCGACATCGATCAGCGTGAGCGACCCGATCCCCGAGCGGGCCAGCGCCTCGACGACCCACGACCCCACGCCGCCGACGCCGACGACGGTGACGTGGGCGGCGTGCAGGCGCGGCAGCGCCGCCGTGCCGTAAAGCCGGCCGAGCGCGCCGAAGCGGGAAACGTAGTCTTCCGGAAGCGACATGGCGGCGAAGCCAACAGCCGCGGACCCGTCCGCGCCAATCGTTTTTTGCGCAATCCTCCGCACGCTGCCGCTATTAGCCGCCGGCGCGTTTTTCAAACCGGCGCGTGATTCCCGTGCGCGCGGCGGGCTTTGGTCTTCGGGACGCCGCGCCGCGGCGGTAGCCTTCCTTCAGCGCCCGGACTGACCGGGCCCAACCAGGAGCCTTGTTATGACGACGACCATTCACCTTCACGGCAAACGCGGGGTCGAGCTGCTGCACGATCCGTTGCTCAACAAAGGCACGGCCTTCACCGAGCCCGAACGCGACGCCCTCGGCCTGCGCGGCCTGCTGCCGCCGCGGGTGGCAACGCAGGAACAGCAGCTCGTGCGCGTGCTCGACAACTACCGCCGCAAGGAGACGCCGCTCGAGAAATACATCTACCTCGTCTCGCTCCAGGAGCGCAATGAGGCGCTGTTCTACCGCCTCGTGATCGAGAACCTCGATGAGATGATGCCCATCATCTACACGCCGACCGTCGGCCTCGCCTGCCAGAAATACGGCCACATCTTCCGCCGCCCGCGCGGTCTCTACATCAGCAAGAACGACCGCGGCCATGTGAAACGGATCCTCCAGAAC
>CAYYVB010000068.1:0-6857 GCA_964475035.1 uncultured Opitutaceae bacterium
CCTCACGCTGATGATCTACTACGTCTTCGCGATGCAATGCATGGCCACGGTCGCCATCGTGAAGCGCGAGACGAACTCCTGGCGCTGGCCGCTCTTCCAACTCGCCTACATGACCGGCACCGCGTGGCTCGTGTGCCTCGTCGTCTACCAAGGCGGCCGCGCGTTGGGCTTCTGAAATGTCCTCCGATCTCCAAACCTTCGTCGCCCTCGGTCTCGTCGCGCTCGCCGCGGCCTACCTGTTGCGCACGTGGTTCGGCCCGGCGAAAAAATCCGGTTGCGCCGGCAGTTGCGGCGCCGTGAGCCCGGAGGTCCGGAAACTGCAGCGCCGCATCCGCGCCAAGTAGCGTGCGCGCCTAAGTTTTCTCCGCGCTTTTCCGGCTCTGTCCGGCACTCCGCCCTCGGTCCGCCGCCGCCCTGCGTCCACGCTCGCCGCTCTCCCGCCATGCGTTCCCCGACCTCCCTCCGCCTCGCCCTCGCCCTGCTGTTCGTCCCCGCCTTCGCCGTCGCGGCGCCCGCGCCCGAGCGCGAAAAGGCCTGGCCCAGCGCCCACCACACCGCCCTCGGCCAACCCGATTGGGTCCGCCGCGGCACCATCTACGAGATCAACGTCCGCCAGTTCTCCGCCGAGGGGAAATTCACCGCCGTCACCGCGCAGCTGCCGCGCCTCGAGGCGCTCGGCGTCGACATCCTCTGGCTTATGCCGATCCACCCGATCGGCGAACTCCACCGCAAGGGCCCGCTCGGCTCCTATTACGCCGCGAAGGACTACCTCGGCGTCAACCCGGAGTTCGGCACCGAGCAGGAGCTCCGCGACCTCATCGCCGGCGCGCACGCCCGCGGCATGAAGGTCATCCTCGATTGGGTGCCGAACCACGTCTCGCCCGACAACCCGCTCACGCAGACGCACCCGCATTTCTTCTGGCGCGACGAGAAGGGCAACCTCACGCCCCCGCACGGCACGGACTGGACCGACGTCGTGCAGTTCGACTTCGATGCACCCGGCCTGCTCGACTACCAGGTCGATGTGCTCCTGCACTGGGTGAAGAACTTCGGCGTCGACGGCTTCCGCTGCGACGTCGCCTGGGGCCTGCCGACGAAATTCTGGAACGAGGTCTCGCAACGCGTGCGCGCCGTGCGCTCCGACGTGTTCTTCCTCGCCGAGGCCGAGCTCCCGCAGCAGCAGGTCGCCGCGTTCCACACGTCCTACGGTTTCGACCTCCATCACGCGATGAACGCCGTCGCGCAGGGCAAGAAGACCGCCAGCGGCATCGACGAGGCGCTGGCCAAGTTCCGCGCGCATTTCCCGCGGGGCAGCTCGCTCATGGTGTTCACCAGCAGCCACGACGAGAACAGCTGGGCCGGCACCGAGTTCGAGCGCATGGGCATGGGCTACGCGCCCTTCGCCGTGCTCTCGTTCCTCCTCGACGGCGTGCCGATGATCTACAACGGCCAGGAAGTCGGCCTCGACCGCCGCCTCGAGTTCTTCGACCGCGACCCGATTGTCTGGCCCGCCGAAACACACCCGACGACCAAGCTCTACCAAGTCCTCACGCGCCTCCGCCGCGACCACCCCGCGCTCCACACCGGCGCCGCGCAGCGCCGCCTCGACACGACGGACAACGCGACCTTCTACGCGCTCGAGCGCTCCGCCGGCGGCAAGAAGATCGTCGGCATCTTCAACCTCACCGCGAAAGACGGCAAAGCCGACCTCTTCGATCCCGCGCTCGCCGGAAAATGGCGCGACGCCTTCACGGGCGAGACCGTGACCCTCGAAGCCTACGTGCCCTTGGAAATGCGCGCCTGGCGCTACCGCGTGCTCGTCGCCGAATAAGCCGCAGCGATTTTCGGGCGGGGTCGCGGCCGAAGGCTTGGCGAAGATGGCGCAGCAACCCCGTCTCGCGTCCCGCCCGCGGCATCTTTCCGTTTGCCGCTCCGCCGCCGCGCGCTAGCTTGCGCGCCTTATGTCGTTCCGCTCCCTGTTACCCTTGGCGGTTGCGTGCGGCTTGGTCGTGGCGGCGGGCGCGCAGGAAAAGCCCACCGCCTTCACCGGCGCGCAGATCCTCCCCATCGACGGCGCGCCCATCCCGCACGGCGTCCTCCTCGTCCACCACGGCAAGATCCTCGCCGTCGGCGATACCGCCACCGTCCGCCTCTCGAGCGAGGTCCAGATCATCGATGTCACCGGCAAGGTCATCATGCCGGGCCTCGTCGATTCGCACAGCCACATCGGTGGCAGCCAGGGAGCGGACAATTCCTCTCCCATCCAACCCGACGTGCGCGTGCTTGACGCCATCGACGCGCGCGCCGCGTCGATCCAGAAGGCGCAGGCCGGCGGCATCACCACCGTCAACGTCATGCCGGGCTCCGGCCACCTCATCAGCGGCCAGACGCTCTACCTCAAGCTCCGCGACGGCCGCGTCATCGACGACATCCTCATCACGCTCGACGACGGCTCCATCGCCGGCGGCCTCAAGATGGCCAACGGCACCAACCCGCTCAGGAGCACGCCGGGTTTCCCCGGCACCCGCGCCAAATCCGCCGCCCTCGTGCGCGAACAATACCTCAAGGCCCGCGATTATCAGGCGAAGATCGCCCGCGCCCAGGGGGACCCCGAGAAGCTGCCCGCGCGCGACCTCGCGCTCGAAATGCTGGTCGACGTCATGGAGGGCCGCCGCGTCGTCCAGCATCACTCGCATCGCTACGACGACATCCTCACCGTCCTCCGCCTCGCGAAGGAGTTCGGCTTCAAGGTCGTGCTCCACCACGTCAGTGATGCCTGGAAGGTCGCCGACGAAATCGCCGCCGCCGGCGCCGCGTGCTCGGTCATCCTCGTCGATTCCCCTGGCGGCAAACTCGAGACCAAGGACGTCGGCTTCGCCACGCCGGGCGTGCTCGAGCGCGCCGGCGTGCTCGTCGGCCTGCACACCGACGACGGCGTCACCGACTCGCGCCATTTCCTCCGCATGGCCGGCTTCGCCGTGCGCGCCGGCATGACGCGCGAGGGCGCGCTGCGCGGAGTCACCCTTGCCAACGCGCAGATGCTCGGCCTTGACCACCGCGTCGGCTCGCTCACGCCGGGCAAGGACGCCGACTTCATCCTCCTCAACGGCGATCCGCTCAGCGTCTACACGCAGGTCGAGCAGACCTGGGTCGAAGGCAAAAAAGTTTTCGACCTCACCAACCCGCAGGACCGCCTCTACGCCCTCGGCGGCGACGGCGCCGGTGAACCCACCCGCACCCAGCTCTGCTGCTACGGCAACGCCTGGGAGCTCATCGCCGCCGTCAACGCCCAGCTTTTCGGAGGTGCCCAATGAAACTCTCCCGCCTCCTCTCCCTCCCGCTCGTCCTCGCGACCGCGCTCGTCGCCGCCCGCGCGCACGAGGGCCACGACGCCATGCCGCTGGCGATCCACGTCGAGACGATCCACACCGCCGCGGGCGCGCCGATCAGTGACGGCCTCATCCTCGTCGGCCGCGACGGGAAGCTCGCCTACGTCGGCACCGCCAAGGACATGATGTATACCGCCGACCATCGCGTCGTGCGCGCCAAGGTTGTCACCCCCGGCCTCATTGACGCCCGCGCCACGGTCGGACTCTCCGGTTTGCTCAACCAACCGCACGACCAGGACATGCTCGAGCGCTCCGCCGCTGTCCAACCCGAGCTCCGCGCGATTGATGCCTACAACGCGCAGGACCCGCTCGTCGCCTGGGTTCGCGACTTCGGCGTCACCACGCTCAACACCGGCCATGCGCCGGGCATGCTCGTCTCCGGCTCGACCATGGTCGTGAAGACCTCCGGCCACAGCGGCGACGCCGACGCCATCAAGCCCGACGCCATGATCACCGTCTCGCTCGGCAGCGCCGCGCTCAACCGCAGCGAAGTCCCGGGCGCCGGCGGTCGCGCTCCCGGCACGCGCGCCAAGGCCGTCGCCATGCTCCGGGCCGAGCTCATCAAGGCCCAGGAATATGTGAAGAAGCGCGAGGCGAAGGACGAGGCCAAGCGCCCCGCCCGCGACCTCAAGCTCGAGGCCCTCGCCCGCGCGCTCGACGGCACCCAGCGACTCCTCATCACTGCGCACCGTGCGCCCGACATCCTCGCGGCGCTCCGCCTCGCGCAGGAGTTCAAGCTCTCCATCGTCCTCGACGGCTGCGCCGACGCCCACCTCGTGCTCGACGAGATCAAGGCCAGCGGTTTCCCCGTGATTTTGCATCCGACGATGGCCCGCGCCAACGAGGACACGCAGAACCTCGCGATGGACACCGCCGCCAAGCTCCGCCTTGCCGGCATCCCGTTCGCGATCCAGAGCGGCTACGAATCCTACGTGCCGAAGACGCGCGTCGTCCTCTTCGAGGCCGCCGTCGCCGCCGGCAAGGGACTCGGCTTCGAGGGTGCGCTGGCCGCCGTGACGATCGACGCCGCGAAGATTCTCGGCATCGCCGACCACACCGGTTCGCTCGAAGTCGGCAAGGACGCCGATCTGGCGCTCTTCGACGGCGACCCCTTCGAATACACGACGAACGTCCTCGGCACGGTGATCGACGGGTATCTCTTCGAACCCGCGAAATCCCCCGCCGCGCCCTGAGCGTGCCATTCCCGCAGGCAGCCGCGTCACCTGAGGGCGCGGCTACCGCCGCACCGCGAACGGGTCGTGAGCCGCGCTGCGTGCACGGCCCGGCAGTAGCCGGGCCCTCCAAGAGGTGATGTTTCCCCGTAGCAGCCGACGTAAGTCGGCTGTTCGGGAGTTGCGCTGGCGGGCGGGAATTAACCAGCCGACTTACGTCGGCTGCTACGACTCGCCACGGACGCTTCGCACCCGCTCCCGCAATCCGCCCGCGAAATTCCCGCGCACTGCACCGGCTCCGCGTTTGCGCCCGCACGGCCCGGCGCTAGGCTTCGCGCCATGAAAGCCGCCCAGCTCGTTGCCCTGAAGCAGCCTGTCGTCCTCAACGAAGTGCCCGCGCCCGTCGCCGGGCCCGGTCATGCGGTGGTGCGGCTCAAGGCCGCGGCGCTCAACCACCGCGACGTGTGGATCCAGCAGGGCCTTTATCCCGGCATCGCGCTGCCGGTCACGCCCGGCTCCGACGGCGCAGGCATCGTGGAATCCGTCGGCGATCCCGCCGACGCCGCGTGGGTCGGGCGCGAGGTGATCATAAATCCCGCGCTGGAGTGGGGCGGCGATCCGCGGGCGCAGGGGCCGAAGTTCCGCATCCTCGGCATGCCCGACCCCGGCACCTTCGCGGAGCAGATCGCCATCTCCGTCGCCAACCTCGCGCCGAAACCGGCGCATCTCGGTTGGGAAGAGGCCGCCGCGCTCCCGCTCGCGGGCCTGACGGCGTGGCGCGCCCTCTTCACGCGCGCGCAGCTCAAGGCGGGCGAGCGCGTCCTCGTCACCGGCACGGGCGGCGGTGCGGCGCTCTTCGCGCTGCAGTTCGCGGTGGCCGCGGGCGCGCAGGTGTGGGTGACCTCGGGTTCGCCCGACAAGATCCTCCGCGCCAAGGCGCTTGGCGCCCTCGGCGGCGTCAATTATCGCGACCCCGACTGGGCCGACCAGCTGGCGAAGCTCGCCGGCGCCTTCGACGTCATCGTCGACAGCGCGGGCGGCGACGGCTTCCCGAAGCTCATCGATCTCTCCGCGCCGGGCGCGCGCATCGTGTTCTTCGGCGCGACCGCGGGGAACCCGAAGCTCTTCGAGATGCGGAAATGTTTCTTCAGGCAGATCAATGTGCTCGGCACGACGATGGGTTCGCCGGCGGATTTCGCCGGCATGATGCAGCTGGTCGCCGCGAAGCAGCTCACGCCGGTCGTCGACTCCGTCTATCCGCTCGCGGAGACGGAGCAGGCCTTCCAGCACATGGCCGCCGGCGCCCAGTTTGGGAAAATCGTGCTGAAAATCTGACGGCGCGCGGAGACCCCGTAGCAGCCGACGTAAGTCGGCTGAAAAAACTTCCGCACCCTTCAGCCGTCTTACGACGGCTGCTACGACGCGCGTCGCGCCAACGTCCTCGCATTACACCTTCTCGACGTGGCGCGCCGCACGCTCACCACGCCGACAGACTGAAGAGCCACTTGCTCACCATCGCGGTGCGCGCGGTCCACGCGATCGTGCGCGCCCAGTTGGTCCACACGAGCTGGCGGTGCGCCTCGGCGTCGTAACCGAGGCCGAGCCGGCGGTGCAGCGGCAGCTCCACGGCGAAGGTGATCGCCCAGATCATCGCGATCGGCACGAGCGAGCCGACAAACCATGCGCCGCGCACGCCCTGCCAGAAGAGCAGGCCGGCCGTCAGCACCTCGAGTCCCATCAACACCGTGACCACGCCCGAGATGCCGCGCACGTAGCGGCGGTGATAGGTGGCGAAAGCGTCGCGCCCGACGGCGTCGAATTGCGGGTAGATGGCCAGCTGGACCGTCCAGATGAGACCGGCCAGCGCAGCCGTGACGAGGACGTGCAACATGGCCAGATGCGCGATGTTCAAGGACATGCGTCGAGGCAAACGCAGCCCGGCGCGCGGTTCAAGCCGGCGGTGGAATCTTCGGGCGGCTTTCCACGTAAAGCGCGCTTGCGGCCGGGCGCTGGGCACCGATTCTCCGCGGGTTTCCCGCGATGACTTCCATCCCCCTCTTCCCCTTCGCCGATTACTGGTGGTTCTACGGCCTCTTCACGCTGTTCGTGCTCGGCATGCTCGCGCTCGACCTCGGCGTCTTCCACCGCGAAGCGCATGAGGTGAGCTTCAAGGAGGCGCTGACGTGGAGCGTGGTGTGGATCAGCCTCGCGTTGGCCTTCGGCTACGGCCTCTACCAGTATGCGCTCTACAAGTTCCCGCTCGATCCGCGGCTGGCGGGACTCGATCACCTGGCGC
>CAYYVB010000068.1:6957-11762 GCA_964475035.1 uncultured Opitutaceae bacterium
GCGCTCTACAAGTTCCCGCTCGATCCGCGGCTGGCGGGACTCGATCACCTGGCGCTGGCGAAACAGACCGGACTGGAATACCTCACCGGATTCGTCGTCGAGAAATCACTCTCGGTGGACAACATCTTCGTCTTCGTCGTCGTGTTCAGCTACTTCGCGATTCCGGCGAAATACCAGCACCGCGTCCTCTTCTACGGCATCCTCGGCGCGCTGGTCTTCCGCGTCATCTTCATCAGCCTCGGCGCCGTGCTGATGCAGTTCCACTGGGTCATCTGGATCTTCGGCATTTTCCTCATCCTCACCGGCATCAAGATACTCTTCGCACCGGAAAAGCCGATCGAGCCCGAGAAAAACCCCGTCATCCGCCTCCTGCGCAAGCTCGTCCCCGTCACACCGAAGCTCGAGGGCCAGAAGTTCTTCCTGCGCAAGGAGGGCGTGCTCCACGCCACGCCGCTCTTCGTCTGCCTCGTGTTCGTCGAGCTGACGGACATCGTCTTCGCCATCGACAGCGTGCCGGCGATCTTCGCGCTGACGAAGGAGCCCTTGATCGTCTTCACGTCGAACGTCTTCGCCATCCTCGGTCTGCGCGCGATGTTCTTCATGCTCGCGGGCGTGATGCACAAGTTCCGCTTCCTGAAATACGGCCTCGGTCTCGTGCTCGTCTTCGTCGGCCTGAAGATGGTGTGGCTGAACGACGCGTTCGGCGGCAAGTTCCCCATCAGCTGGTCGCTCGGCATCATCGGCGCGCTCATCGGCGCCTCGGTCGTGCTCTCGCTGCTTCTCACCCCGAAGGAAGCGCCGCCCGCCCGGGCCGCCTGACCGCCGCCCGTCCATGGACATCTTCGAGGCCATCCGCGCGAACCTGCTCTCGCCCGCGGTGCTGTTCTTTGCGCTTGGCGTCTTCGCCGCCGTGGCGAAAAGCGACCTGAAATTCCCCGAGCCGCTTTACCTTGGCCTGACGATCTACCTGCTCGTCGCCATCGGCTTCAAGGGCGGTGTCGCGCTCGCCGAGGCGGGACTCGCGCGCGTGTGGCTGCCGGCGCTGGCCGCCGGCACGCTCGGCGCGCTGATCCCGCTCTGGACCTATCCGGTGCTGCGCCACGTCGGCCGCCTGCCGGGCGTCGATGCGGCGGCCATCGCCGCGCACTACGGCTCGGTCAGCGCGGTCACGTTCATCGCGGCGACGAATTACCTGCACGCGGTCGGACAGGCTTATCCGAACTACGCGACCGCCTTCCTCGCCATCATGGAATCCCCCGCGATCCTCGTCGGCGTCGTGCTCGGCAAGCTCGGCGCGCCACGCGCCGCGGGCGAGCCGATCGGCGGCACGCTGCGGCAGGTGGTGCATGAGGCGCTCTTCGGGCGCAGCGTGCTGCTGCTCGTCGGTGCGCTGGGCGTCGGCTACCTCTGCGGACCGGCGGGGATGGAGAAGGTCGGGCCGTTCTTCGTCACGCCGTTCCAAGGCGTGCTCGCGCTCTTCCTCCTCGAGATGGGCACGGTGGCCGGCCGGCGCTGGCAGGACCTGCGCCGCGTGGGGCCGTTCCTGCTCGGCTTCGGCGTGCTCGTGCCGGTGCTCAACGGCGCACTCGGCGTCCTCCTCGGCCGCGCCTGTGGGCTCGACCTCGGCGGCGCCACACTGCTCGGCGTGCTCGCGGCGAGCGCGTCCTACATCGCCGCGCCGGCGGCCATCCGCGTGTCGCTGCCCGACGCCAACCCCACGCTTTACCTCACGGCCTCGCTCGCCGTGACCTTCCCCTTCAACATCACGCTCGGCATCCCCGCCTGCTACGCGTTCGCACAATGGCTCTTCCTCGCCCCGTCATGAACACCCACGCCATGAAGCTCCTCACCATCGTCTGCGAAGCCCACGCGCGCGGTCCCGTGACGGACCTGCTGCGCACCCAGGGCGCGCACGGCTGGACGCTCTTCCCTGTGGAGGGCGAGGGCGCGCAGGGTCGTCGCTCCGCGGACATCCCGGAATTTTCCAACCTGCAAATCGAGGCGATTGTGCGACCGGAGGTTGCGACGACGCTGCTCGAGCGGCTCGGCCGCGATTTCTTCCCGCGTTACGCGATGATCGCCTTCACGTCCGACGTGCAGGTCCTGCGCGCCGACAAGTTCTGAGCGCCCGCGCGCGGCCGGCTCAGCGGCGCAGCCAGGTGAGGAAGGCGTCGACCAGTTGCACGGCGGCTTCCCCGAGGAAGACGAAATAAATCACGCCCGCGGCGAACACCACGTAGGCGAGCAGGATCGCCACGCCGTCGCGCTCGAGCAGGCCGCCGGCGACGAGCAGGATGGTCCACGCCGGAAAACTGTTGGTGAACGGGATCGGCAGCGGCAGCAGCAGCGCCAGCGCGGCCGCGAGCATGAGCAGCGCGTGCAGTTGATTGAGCAGGTCCGTGCCCGTGAGCGCCGCGAGGCGCGGACGGAGGAATTTCTCGAGGAAACGCAGGATGCGCTCGGCGACGGCAAAGAGGCGGCCGAAGAAGCCGGGCGGGAGCTCCTTGCGCTGGAGTTTCATCGGGAGCCACGGGCGTTGCCCGAGCGCGAGGCGCAGCGCGATGGCGGCGATGGCCAGGCCGAACGGCGTCGAGAGGCCCGGCAGCGGGATCGGCGTGAGGAAGGGCAGGGCGAGCAGGAGCACCAGCAGCAGGTAAGCGCGGCCGCGCAGGATGTAGATCACCTCGCGCAGCGTCACGGTGCGCTCGGCGGCGCGCGCATGGAGCTCGCCGAGTTCCTCGGAGAGCTTGCGCGGCGGCGGGAGCGGTGACGGCGGAAGAGGCATGGTGCGTCTGGTGGGACCGCGGCGCGTGCCGGCGGTTCAGGTGCCGCGGCGGTTGCCGTAGAGCTCGACGTGCAACCGGTGCGCGTAGCGGTAGCCGCGGGCCTTGCACAATTCGTCCAGCCAACCGGCGCGCGCGCGCAGCGTCTCGAGGTTCGTGCCCTCGGGCATGAGCAGCACCTTGTGCGGCGGGATGGCGCAGAGCGTGTCGCGCAACAGCGCCTCGATCTCCGCCACGTCCGCCTCGTCGCGCACGACGAACTTCAATTGGTAATCCCCGGCCGCGATCCACTCGGCGATGATTTCGGGCTGACGGCGGAGCTCCTCGTGCTTCCGGCGCCAGGTGTCGTCGAGCCGCGCATCGGGCGCGGAGTGCGCGAGCTTCGGGCTGAGCGAGGCGAGGTCGCAGGCGATGCCGCGCGGCGCGACCGTGGCGGCCGTCTCGATCGTGAGGTGATAGCCGGCTTCCTTGAGCTGGAACGCCAGCTCGCAGATCCCCGGCGCGATCATCGGCTCGCCGCCCGTGAGCACGACGTGCCGCGCCGCGGGGTAGGCTTGCACGGCCGCGACGATCTCCTCGACTGTCATCGTGCGCCCCTCCGGATCCCACGACGCGTAGGGCGTGTCGCACCAGTTGCACCGCAGATTGCATCCGCTCGTGCGCACGAACACCGACGGCACGCCGGTCAATTCGCCTTCGCCTTGGATCGAATGGAAGATTTCGGAGATGAGCATGGAGGTTGGGAAACCACGGATGGACACTAATGAGGCACTGATTTTTCAGAAACCGATGAGTGATCCCTTAGTGTGCCTGAGTGGTTAACTGCTGCCGGGTTTTTCGGGCAACGGCGGTGTGCTCGCATACACGGTCGGGTCCGCCAGCCCCGCCTGTTCGAACGCCTCACGGCGCTCGACGCAGGTGCCGCATTTGCCGCAGTGCACGTCGCCGCCTTTGTAGCAGGACCACGTCTGCGCGAGGTCCACGCCGAGGCGCGCCGCCTCGGCGGCGATCCGGCCTTTGTTCAGCGCGATGAACGGCCGCAGCAGCTGCACGCCCGCATAGGTCCCGAGCCGCAGGGCGTCACCCATCGCGCGCATGAAATCCTCGCGGCAATCCGGGTAGGTCGCGTGGTCGCCGCCGTGCGCGGCGATGACGAGTCCTTCCGCGCCCACGCTCTCGGCGTAGCCACCGGCGACCGCGAGCATGATGCCGTTGCGGAAGGGCACCACCGTGCGCTTCATGTTCTCGTCCGCGTAATGGCCTTCGGGGATGTCGCCGCCGCTTTGCAGCAGGTCCGATTGGAAATGTTCGCCGATGAACGCCAGCGGCACAACGAGGTGCGGGACGCCGGCGGCGCGGGCGTGCGCGGCGGCGAAGGGGATCTCGCGGGCGTTGTGCTTCGCGCCGTAGTCGAAGCTCAGCACCGCGCGCACGTCGTGCTCCCGCCGCGCCCAGTGGAGCGCGGTCACGGAATCCATCCCGCCGGAGCAGAGCACGACGACCTTCATGCCGGGTGATTTGGCCACGAAAAGCCGCCCCGGCACAAAGGGAAATTTCGCCTCCGGCCCCCGGCCGCGCGGCGGCGAGAATCGGCCTTGATGCGCCCCGGGGCATCCGTTTTCTTCGGCATCTTCCCGTCGGTCCGTAGGCGGACAAAAGTTCATGATCATCCTGCACGATCCTTCCTGCGCTGAATACGGCTCGCATATGCGGCCGGAGCAGCCCGCCCGCATCCAGCGCAGCGTCCCGCACCTGCGGGCCGCGCATCCCGAGTGGGAATGGCGCGCCCCCGGCCCGCTCGACGAGGCCGTCCTCCTCACGGCGCACACGCCCGCCCTGCTCCAACGCATCGAGCACGGGCCCGACATCGACGAAGACACGCCGTATTTTCCCGGCATCCACCGGCACGCGCGCCGCGCCGTCGCCGCCGCGCTCGACGCCGCCCACCTCGCGCTCGCCGGGCAGAAGGCCTTCGCGCTCATGCGCCCGCCCGGCCACCACTGCACCCGCAACCAGGCCATG
>CAYYVB010000069.1:0-670 GCA_964475035.1 uncultured Opitutaceae bacterium
GCGAAGCGCCCGATGGTGATCTTCACGCGCAAGCGCAACCTCACCTGGTGACGCCATGAGCGCAGCCGGATGGAAAGTCTGGCTCGAGGCGGCGCGGCCGAAAACCCTGCCGGCCGCAATCGTGCCGGTTGTCGTCGCCACGGCCTTCGCGCATGCGCAGGGCGGGGCGAAACTCTGGGCGGCGGCGATCTGCCTGCTGTTCGCACTGTTCGTGCAGATCGGGACGAATTTCGCCAACGACTACTTCGATTTCGTGCAAGGGGCCGACACGCCGGAGCGAGTTGGTCCTCGCCGCGCTGTCGCGGCGGGCTTGGTCGCACCGCGCACGATGCTGGTGGCGACGGCGCTGGTGCTCGGCGCGGCGTTCCTCGTCGGCCTGCTGTTGGTGCGCGAGGGCGGGTGGTGGCTCTTGCCGGTCGGAATCGTCAGCTTGGTCTGCGCCGTGGCATACACCGGTGGCCCGTATCCGCTCGGTTACAACGGGCTCGGCGATCTGTTCGTGTTCGTGTTCTTCGGGCTGGTGGCGGTCACAGTGACCTTTCAGGTGCAGACCGGCGCGATCACGGCGGAGGCGGTGGCCGCGGGTGCGGCCATTGGGTTGCTGGCCGCGAACATCCTCGTCGCGAACAATTATCGCGACGCCGAGACCGACGCGCGCGCGGGCAAGCGC
>CAYYVB010000069.1:680-10553 GCA_964475035.1 uncultured Opitutaceae bacterium
GTGTGGCGCGGCTTCGGACTGGGCGCGCTGTTGCCGTTGCTGCTCGCACCGTGGGCACTGCGGCTGAGCATCGGCTTGGCGGAATCGGTCGAACCGCGTCAGCAGATCGCCCTGCTCGCGAGCACGGCGAAGTATCTGGCCGCCTACGGCGTGCTGCTGAGCGCGGTGGCGCTGCTGGCGGCGTGAGTGCCGGGCAAGAAAAAGCCGGAGCGCATCGGCTCCGGCGGGGCAGTGGGTCGGGCGTTCGCGGCGGCGTCAGACCTTGCCGGCGAGCTTCGTCTTGAGCGTGCCCTTGTCCATCATGCCGACGAACTGTTCGACGACGGCACCGTTCTTGAAAAGGAGCAGCGTCGGGATGGCGCGCACGCCGAACTTCGCGGCGAGGTCGCCATTGTCGTCGACGTTGACCTTGGCGATCGAGAGCTTGCCGGCCATCTCGGTGGCGAGTTCCTCGAGCACGGGGGCGATCGCCTTGCAGGGACCGCACCAAGGCGCCCAGAAGTCGACGAGGGTCGGCGTCGCGCTGGCGACGGCGGCGGTGAAGGTGTTGGAATCGAGGTTGGTGATGTTCGCTGCCATGTTGAAAGGTAGTGAAGCCGGTTTCGGTCGAAAGACAACCCTGCGGCTCAGCGGGGCGTGGACTTGTGGATGATCTCGGCGAGCTCGCGCGGCTCGACGGTCTGGAGGTATTTGCCGCGGTGCTTGAGCACCTCGAAGGTCTTGATTACGGTCTCGGTCATGCGGCCATGCGTCTCCTCGGAGCCGCCGACAAGGGTGAACTGCTCCGCGCGCGTGATGCGCTTGTGGCCGTCCTCGTTGTCCAGGCCGACGCCCAGCAAATGGGCCGCGGCGGTGGTCTTCGCGGCGGGCTTAGACGGACGGCGACGGGTCGGCTTTTTCATCTTGCGGCGTGACGGTGCTCGGGGCGGCCGGCGTTTCAAGCGCGATTTCCTCCATGGCGAGCGGCGCGGGCGGAGGCGTGCTGTCATCGACGGCGGTGCAATGGATGTCGGCGAAATTCTCGTCCTGCCGGAGCGTGAGCTTGCGCAGGCGCGTGAGCTCGAGGACGGCGAGGAAGGTCGCGACGAGGCGGCGCAGCGTCGTCTTTCCCGGGAACAGGCTGGAGAAGGTGAACTCCCGCTGCGTCTGCACCCGAACAAGGATGTATTCCATCTGGTCGGCGACGGTGACCTGTTCGGCGTGGATTTCGCCGACGACTAGTTTCTCGGCTAGCCGGCGCAGGACGAGGTTGAAGCTGTTCCAGAGCTCGATGCGGTCGACGTGCTTGAGCGGACGCTCCGAAGCGGGTGAGAAAGCGGACGCCGGGCGGCCGAGCATGTCCTGGGCGTCGCGCGCCATCTCGCCGAGCTTCGACGAGGCCTCCTTGAACTTCTTGTATTGCAGGAGCTGATGGACGAGTTCCCAGCGCGGATCGAGTTCCTCCTCGTCTGCGTTCGGGTCGATGGCCTGCTGATGCTTGGGGAGGAGCATCCGGCTTTTGATCTCCATCAGCGTCGCCGCCATGACGAAAAACTCGCCGGCGACCTCGAGCTGGAGGTCCTTCATCGCGTAGAGGACGTCGAGATACTGGCGCGTCACCGACTCGATCGGGATGTCGTAGATATCGAGTTCGTTCTTCCGGATAAGGAAGAGCAGCAGGTCCAACGGACCTTCGAACACGGGCAATTTGATGCGATAATCGGCTTCGGCGACCACGGGCCGAGTCGAGGGGCCGCCGCGCAGGCGCGCAACGGGAAAATCGCCTCCGCTCAGGCGGAGCGGCGGCGCAGCAGGGCGACGTAGAACCCGTCGCTGTCCCGCGTCCCCGGCAACAGCGTCGTGCCGGCGCCGTCCCACGCCCCGCCGAAGTCGCGCATGGGCCGCTCGGCCGCAAAATCCGGATGGGCCGCCAGGAACGCGGCGGCGACGTCGTGGTTTTCGACGTGGCTGAGCGAACAGGTCGCATAGACGAGCAACCCGCCGGGGCGCACGCGCGCCGACTGGGCCGTGAGGATTTCGCGCTGCGTCGCGGCGAACTGCGGGAGCATCTCCGGTTGCGTGAACCACTTCATGTGCGGCAAGCGCCGCCACGTCCCCGTCCCCGAACAGGGCGCATCGACCAGCACGCCATCGTAGGCGCCTTCAATGCCAAGGTTCGTAATCCGGACATTGGTCAGGCGAGCGCGCGCGGCTCGTTCGCGCAACTCTTCGAGCATCGCGGGGCGCAGGTCGGTGGCGTCGACGCGACCCGTTTCGCCGACGAGGTGGGCGAGTTGCAGCGACTTGCCGCCGGCTCCGGCGCAGGCGTCGAGCCAGCACTCGCCGGGTGCGACCGGGGCGTGCGCGAGCACGAATTGCGAACCGAGGTCCTGGATCTCGACGAAGCCGCGGCGGTAGGCGTCGCTGCCGGCGACTTCCGCGCCGGGCGGCAAAGCGAAAGCCTCGGGCAATTCCGCCGAGGCCTGTGCGGTCCAACCGCGCCGCTTAAATTCATCGAGCACGAGCGCGGGATCGCCGACCTGCAGCCGCACCCAGAGCGGCGCGCGGGCGAGCAGGGCGTCGAGATGCGGGGCTTGAAACGCCGCCGGACAATGCGCGCGAAACCAAGCGGGCAGCAACGCCGCCGGCTCGAACGGCGCGGCCGCGGGGAAACGCGCCGCCAGCACGGTGGCTTTCCCGGCGAGGTCGGCCGGCACCGGCGGCCAGCCCTCGAGCAGAGCGGCGCGGTAGGCGGCAGTGTCCTTCAGCTCGGGCGCGAGCCAGGCGACAGCCTGCGCGGTCGCTTCAGGGTCGCGGGCGAGGAGCGGTTGCAGCCACGGCAGAAAACGCAGCGCGGTGTAGAGCAGTTCGCGGTAGAGTCGGCGGTCGCGCGAACCGAAGGCGCGGTTGCGGCCGAGGGTCTCCTTGATGCGGCGCGGCAGGCTGCTGTCGCGCGCGACGTGCGGCAGCAGCCCGTCGAGCAGCGCAAGGAAGGTGCGCTGCTGGTTGGCGGCGATGCGCGGCGGCAGGGACATCGCTCGCGCGCTCAGAAGCGCAGCAGCTCGATCTCGATGTTGAACGAGAACTTGCTGTCGCGTTCGCGGCGGCCCTCGAAGAAGGACACCTCGTATTTCACCGCCCAGGTCTGACCGAGGCGCTGCCACACGCCGTAGGACTGCTCGTTGAAGCGGCTGCGCTCGGCGTCGTAGCGCCAGCGGCCGACGAGATCGAACACCTCGTTGAGGCGATGGCGGTAGTCGAACGCGTATTGCTGATAGTCGTTGCGCAGGTAATACGAACTCAGCCGCGCGGACCACCATTCCTGATCGGTGAGCTCGAGCGCGTAGTTCAATTCCTGTGACAGGCGCGTCTGCGGCGTCACGCGCTGGTAGAGTTCGAAGCGCAGCCACGGCGCAGGGGTGAGCGAGAGTTCCCAGTGCACATCCGACAGCGGACGCTGCCCGGGGGAGCGCGAGAAGCGGTAATCGCTCGCGAGCGTGAGCGCGGCGAGTTCGCGCGAACCGGCCGCCGCGTCGCGCGTGAGCAGGCTCTGGTGCAGCGCGAGGCGCAGCGTGTCGAGGCGGTCCAGGTCGTCGATGTTGCGCTGGTCGGCGAGCGAGAGCGGCGCGAGGTAGGTGGAGAACACGCGGCGGTCGATGTCGGGGATGTAGGCCCGGCCCTCGTCGGCGCGGGGCGCGTAGCGGTAGGAGAGGCGCGGTTCGATGACGTGGCGCAGCCCGTCGATGTCCCAGAGTGCGTTGCGATAGTCGAACACGCCCGTCATCCGCATCCGCGCGTCGAAACCGATCTCGCCGAACGTGCGCGTGTAGTCTTCGCGGCCGCCTTGCGCGTCGGTATAGTGCGTCGAGCGCACGCCGGCGACCGGAGTGAAGGTCAGCCACGGCGCGAGATTCAGCGGCCGCTCGATCCCGTAGTAGGCGTCGAGCCGCGTCGTGCGCTGGGCGGGGTTGGCGAGGTAGGCATCCTCCTCGAGCACGGCGATGCTGGCGTGCGCGCGTTCGTAGAAGCCGAGCGGCGCCTCCGACGGCAGCAGGTCGAAGCGGACTTCGGGCAGGCGCTCCCGCACGCGGTGGAAACGGTTCGGGTGCACGCGCGCGAAGGCGCTGACGATGAAATTGTCGCCCGCGTAGGCGGCTTCGAGGTAGGAATCCGGCTGTTGCACCGGGTGGAAGCGGCGCGGGTTGAAATCGCGGAGGATCTCGGAGTCGCTCCAGTAGTTGAACTGCGCGTCGAGCGAGACGTGCGGGCCGAAGCGCTGCTGGTGCCACCAACTCAGGTGGCTGCGGTCGCGCGGCACGGGCTGGCCGAGCAGATCGGTGAAGCGGTCGCCGGAGTCGTGGATGTAGCCGCTCATCAATTCGCCGCGCATGCGACGGTCGTCGGCCCCGCGCTCGTAATCGACCGCGGGTCCGGCCATCAGGCCGCGGGCCGAGTAGAGCCCGAGGTCGGCGCCGGCCTTGACGCCGGGCGCGACCGGCAGGCGGAGCTCGGCCTCGACGAAGACGCCGAGGCGGCGGCGGTAGCCGGCCTTGGCGACGAAGTAGGAGATGAGTTCCGACGTGAGATCGTGCTGGAAGGTCGGGAGGCGAAAGAAATGCGCGCCGAGGAAACCGAGTTGCAGGCCCTCGCCGGCGACGATGCGGCCGCGGCGGTAGGTGATGCGCTGCGCCTTGATCGACGGCGCGTAGGCGGCGTCCTCGCGGAAGAAGATGGTGGCGTTGGTGAAGACCAGTTCGTCGAGCGTGCCCTCGACCGATTCGCCGTGCAGGTAGATCGGAAATTCGCCGACGCGGAGATTCTGCACACGCAGGATGCCGGTCGTGAGGTCGTAGGTGCCGGCCTCGGCGACGAGGCGGCGGCCGGCCTGCGTGACGATGAAGTTGCCGCGGGCGCTGACGTCGTTCTGCTCGCGCCGGTAGGCGATCTCGTCCGCGGTCAGCACGAGATCGCCGTAGGTCAGACGGGCGTCGCCGGTGACGCGGAGCGTGCGGGTCGCGTCGTCATAGACCGTCTCCCGGCCGGACACGTCGGGCAGGCGGGCGGCGGGCGTCTTCTCCGCGGCCGGTGCCGTCTGCGCGGACACCCCCACCGGCCAGAGGATGGCGAGCGGGCAGCAGACGGCGAGAAGGCGGCGGAGGCGACGGAACATGCCGTTGAACTGCCGGTTGCCGTGCGGCGGGGCAATGCCGATTTGCGCGCGCGGCGCGTCCTGTGTCACGGGTGGATTTGCACTAGACGGTGGCCGGGCTTCGGGCAATGGTTCGCGGCGACGTGATCATCCCCCCGCACGAACTCGCCGCCTTCCTCGAAAATCGTCAGGCCGATCCGCATCGCTGGCTGGGGATGCATCCGGCCGAGGTCGACGGCGAAACCGGCGTCGTGGTCCGCGCCTTCGTGCGCGGTGCGGTGCGTTGCGCGGCGGTCGAACTCGACGCGCCCGGCGCGCCCGCGCATCCGCTCGAGCGGCTCGCGGACGAGGGATTCTTCGAGGGCTTCATCGCGGGTCGGAGCGAGGTCTTCCGCCACCAGATCCGCTACGACACCGCGTGGGGTGACGTGCATCAGGTGCACAACGCCTATTCGTTCCTGCCGACGCTGAGCGAGCAGGACCTCTATCTCTTCAACGAAGGTAACGAACACCGCATCTACGAAAAACTCGGCGCGCACGTGCGCCGGCTTGGCGAAGTGCCCGGCGTGGCTTTCGCGGTCTGGGCGCCAGCGGCCTCGCGCGTCTCGCTCGTCGGCAACTTCAATGGCTGGGATGCGCGGTATCATCCCATGCGGCCGCTCGGCGCCTCGGGCGTGTGGGAGCTCTTCGTCCCCGGCCTGCGCGAAGGCGAACTCTACAAGTTCGCGATCTGGGACCGGCACGGCCGCATGCGGCTCAAGACCGATCCCTACGGCACCTATTTCGAATCGCCGCCGAACAATGCCGCCATCGTGTGCGACACCACGCGTTACGCATGGAATGACGCCGCCTGGATCGAGCGCCGCGCCGCGCAGGCCGGTCAGCCCGACCGGCCGATGTCGATCTACGAGGTCCACCTCGGCTCGTGGCGCCGCGTCGCCGAGGACGGCGATCGCATGATGACCTACCGCGAGCTGGCACCCGCGCTCGCCGACTACGTCACCGAGATGGGATTCACCCACGTCGAGGTCATGCCGTTGGCGGAGCATCCCTACACCGGCTCATGGGGCTATCAGGTGACGGGTTACTTCGCGCCGACGCACCGGCACGGCACGCCGGAGGATTTCCAATTCTTCGTCGACCACCTGCACCAGCGCGGCATCGGTGTCATTCTCGACTGGGTGCCGGCGCATTTCCCGCGCGACAGCTTCGCGCTCGCGCAATTCGACGGCTCGCACCTCTACGAGCACGAGGACCCGCGCCTCGGCGCGCACATGGATTGGGGCACGTTGATCTTCAACTACGGCCGGCACGAGGTCCGCTGCTTCCTCATCGCGAGCGCGCTGTCCTGGCTCGAGCGGTTCCATATTGACGGCCTGCGCGTGGACGCGGTCGCGTCGATGCTCTACCTCGATTACTCGCGCAAAGCCGGCGAATGGATCCCCAACCGCTACGGCGGACGAGAGAACCTCGAGGCGATTGCGTTCCTGCGGCAGGTGAACGACCTCGTGCACCAATATTATCCCGGCGTTGTGACCGTCGCCGAGGAGTCGACCGCGTTCCCCAAGGTCAGCCGACCCACCGCCGAAGGCGGACTGGGCTTCGACTACAAGTGGAACATGGGCCTGATGCACGACACGCTGGAGTATTTCCAGAAGGACCCGATCCACCGGAAGTGGGCGCACAACAAGCTCACCTTCGGCATGGTCTACCAATACTCGGAGAACTTCATCACCGTGTATTCACACGACGAGGTCGTGCACCTGAAGGCCTCGATGCTCGGCAAGATGGGATCCGGTTCTTCCGAGGGCAAAGCCGCCAATCTCCGCGCGCTCTACGGCCTCATCTGGACCTATCCCGGCAAGAAGCTCCTCTTCATGGGCGCCGAGTTCGGCCAGTGGCGCGAGTGGAACCACGACGCCAGCCTCGACTGGCATCTCCTCGACCGGCCGGAACATCGCGGCCTGCAGCACCTCATCCGCGACCTCAACCGCCTCTACGCCGCCGAACCCGCGTTCTCCGCCGCCGATTTTTCGCCCGCGAGCTTCCGTTGGGCGAATGCCAACGACGGCGACAACTCCGTGCTCAGTTTCTTGCGCCTCGGCCCCGACGGACTGCCGGCCTTCCTGGTCGTCGGCAACTTCACGCCGGTCACGCGCAGCGGTTACCGCATCGGCGTGCCGCAGGCCGGCCATTGGCGCGAGGTGCTGAACACGAACGCCCGGCTCTATGGCGGCGCCGGTTTCGGCAACGACGGCGGTCGCGACACCGAGGCTATCCCTGCGGACGGCTGCGAGCAATCGCTCGCCCTCACGCTCCCCGGCCTGAGCACGATCGTGCTGCGCTGGGACGGGAGCGCGTCCGCGAAGAAGGTCTGAGGCGCGCTGAAATTTTAGCCGCACTGCAGCCGCGCGCGAGGAGTGGTCCGAACTCGCAGCCTATTTTACTCGCGCGAAGTCCGAGAACTCCACGCGCAGTTCCTCCTCCACGCTGACGAGGAAGAACATCCGCCCGCGGAACTTAGAAACGGTCGAGCGTGGCAAGGCCGGCCGGTCGCCAGCAGGCGGATCGTAGTGTGTCGTGACGACGAGTTCCTGCATCCGCATCCCGAGTCCCGACGAAAACGGCGCGCGCAGCCGCAACTCCGTGCGCTCCACAACGGCCGCGCGCTTGTCAATCACGAGCACGAGCGCGAGATGCGCGAGCAACGGAGCGGAGACATCACCGCGGAAGAGCGCCTGAAACTCCGCGCGTTCGCCGTCCTCCCGCGCCAGCACGGCGCTCGCGAGGTCGACGTCGCCCTTCTCGAAGGTCGCGCGCGTCTGCAGTGTGTTCGCGGCCTTGTAGCGGAGGTAGCGCTCGAGCTCGTCCGCGTCGGGAGTGCGCCCTTCGCGTTCGAGCAGCGTCCATTCGCCGCCCTTGGGCCGCGAGGGATCGAAGCGCTCGACGGATACCGCGCCGTCGCGCGTCGTGCGCAGCGTGTAGGCCCAGCCGCGCGGGGCATCCGTGCCGAGCTGGGCGAAGGCGCGGTGAAAATAGTCCGGCAATTCGGCGGCACTGACCGCGGTGACGGCGACCAACCAGGAAAAGAGCGAGAGCAACGCGCGCATATCAGGGAGCCGGGGCGGCGCGGGCGATGAACCACTCGAAGTCGGCGGTGAACGTGACCTTGTCCTGCGGGTCGCGCAGCTCCACGCGCACGGTCGCAGTCGTGCGCGTGCGCGTCGCGAGGTCGGAGAGAAGATTGGCGCCTGTGAACTCGTCCGGCGTGGCGAAGGCGCGAAGCGTGCCCTGTGCGGCGGAGCGGTATTTGACCTGCACGCCACGCACGACGGCGAACACGGAGCCCGCGACCGCGGCGAAATCTCGTTGCAGGCACGCGGCGCTGGCGGCCTCCGCGAGGGCGAATTGCGCGGCGGCGTGCATCGTGCCGACGTGGTTGAGCACCAGCGGCGTCAGCGGCAGCTCGAGCAGGTGCGGCGCGCCGGCGGGCGCGGCGACGATGCCGAGGGCCTGGTTGAGCGCGAGGTCGGTCGGTTTCACGGCGGCACTAGACGGAACCGCAGGCGGTCTTGGCAATGGCGATTGCGGGCGGGCCGGAGGGGAGCCCGCAAATTTTTCTAAGAAATCCCCGGCGCGGTGCGTCGTGCTGCTGGAGGCACCCCATGAACATCCAACGTTTCGTCCTGCCAGCGTTCCTTGCCGCGGCGCTCCACGCCGTGTTGTTGTTCGCCATCCCCACGACCGAGGTCGACGCCATCATTCGTCCGCCTGAGCCGACCGAGATCGTGCTGCCGCCCCTGCCGCCGATCGTCTACGAGCGGGCGGCGATCCGCCCGCCTGACGACACGGCCACGCGTCCTGTGCGGCCGGTGAAGGAGAGCGGCGGTCCGCCGCGGCCGGAACTCCCGCCCGTCACCGCGCCGACCGAGCGCGAATTCTCGATCGTCCCCGATCACACGCTCCGCGTGAAGGGAACGCCGCAGAACCTGCTCTCGCCTTTGCCGCCGGGCGATGTCGTGAGCGGCGGTCCGTGGCACGGTGCGCCGGCGCCCGAGCTTTTCGATGTGTCCCGACTCGACCGCCCGCCCCGCGCGCGATTCCAGCCGGCGCCCGAGTATCCGGCCGACTTGCGGCGCGACGCGATCGAGGGCGTGGTCGTGGTCGATTTCGAGGTCGATCGCGAAGGCCGCGTCGTCGGCGCTCGCGCCGTTGACGGCGACCGGGCGTTCGCCGCCGCGGCGGTGCGGGCGGTCTTGCGCTGGCGCTTCGAGCCCGGCCGCAGCGAGGGTCGCCCCGTCGCTTTCCGGATGACGGTGCCGGTGGGCTTCAGCCTAACCGGCCAGTGATGAATCGGCCGTTCGGTCCGCCCGGTGCGTGAGGATGCGGTTCACGCGCGTCACCAGCTCGTGCGGGCTGAACGGCTTCGTCAGGTAATCGAGCGCGCCGAGCTCGAGGCCGAGGTTGCGCGAATCACCCGAGCTCCAGGCGGAGACGATCACGATGGGCAGGGTCGCCGTCGCGGGATCGCGGCGGAGGATTTCGCAGACCCCGAAACCGTCGAGGTCGGGCAGCATGAGGTCGAGCAGGAGCAGGTCCGGCCGGGCGTCGCGGATCGCGGCGAGGGCGTCCCAGCCGTTGCCCGCGGTGACGACGTCATGGCCGGCGCGCGCGAGATGGTAGCGCATCAGTTCGGCGATCTCGGGCTCGTCATCGACGACGAGGATTCGGGCGGCGTCCATGGC
>CAYYVB010000069.1:10563-11603 GCA_964475035.1 uncultured Opitutaceae bacterium
GCGCGTGACGGTTGCGTGGCGGGGGCGTCACATTTCGGCAACACCGCGCCCGCGCGGCGTCACCAACGATGATAGGCCGGATGTCCCGGCTGCACGGCGACGAAGGTGCCGCGGCAGGTGGCGCGCGGTTTGCCGCCGGCGGAGAGGACGCCCTCGATCACGGCGCGGTCGGCGGAGGATTCGACGACCTTGGCGACGAGTTCGATGGGGCCGTCGGTCGGGGTGGGGCGCATCATCTTGATCGCGTAGTCGGCGGTGACGGTGCAGGGCGGTTTATCGAGTCCGCCGGCGCGCATGAGGTGATGGGCCGCGGTCCAGTTGCAATGGCAGTCGAGCAACGAGCCGATGATGCCGCCGTTGAGGACGCCGGGAAAGGCCTCGTGGTGTTTCTCCGGTGTCCAAGTGGCGACGACCTCGTCGCCGCGGACATGGCTGCGGATGTGCAGGCCCTTGGGGTTGGCCGGGCCGCAGCCGAAGCAGATGCTTTGCGGGGAAAAACGTTCCTGGAGGGAAAGCTCGGACATGGCGCGACCGTGCGGGGATTTGCCGGGCTTGGGAAACCCAAAGTTCCGCCGGGTGGGGGAGATTCGCAGGTTTTTTAACTCGCTCCGCCCGCGGCTCCTGCCTCATCTTCCGGCCGTCAGTTTTACCCCAGTCATGGCGCGCAAAATAGCTTTCATCAATTACAAGGGTGGTGTCGGCAAGACCTCGCTCATCGTCAATACCGCTGCGGCGCTGGCCCAACGCGGCTTGCGCGTTCTGCTCTTCGATTTCGACACGCAGTCGAACGCCTCGATCTGGCTGCTAAAGCTCGACCGCTGGAACAAGATCAACGCCGCCGGCGCCGGTTCGATCTACTCGATCTTCGACCCCGGCACGGCGCGCGTGAAGGACCTCATCATCCGCGACGTCGTCGAGGGCAAGGAAGGCCAGAAGTTGTTGCCCGGTCTCGATCTCGTGCCCACGGCGTTCAACCTCGTCGACCTCGAGGGCGAATACAAACCCGACCCCAAGCGCCCGAGCTACGCGATCTTCCAGGA
>CAYYVB010000070.1:0-270 GCA_964475035.1 uncultured Opitutaceae bacterium
GCGAGCAGGTCCGCCTCGCCGTCGACGTGGCCGCCGAGCTGGAGCCAGCGGTCGAGCTTGCGGTGATGCGTGAGCAGCGTCCGGGTGCACGCCGGGTCGACGATCCACGCCGACGCCGTGAGATGTCCGTCAAGGCAGGTGCGCCACAGGCAATCCGGGTGCGCCGCGATGAACGGGAAGAATTCCGCCAGCATCGCGGCCTCGGTGCCGGGTTCGGCGCGTGCCTCATGGCGGCGCAGGAGCGCGAGCGTGTCGGCGAGGGTCATGGGG
>CAYYVB010000070.1:280-11516 GCA_964475035.1 uncultured Opitutaceae bacterium
GAACCACTTCGTGTCGCCGGGCTGGTGCTGCCAGCCTTCGATCAAGGGGAAGATTTCCTCGCGCGTGCGGGCGACGGCGTATTTGCCGCGGATGGTGGCGTGCAT
Source organism: uncultured Opitutaceae bacterium (assembly GCA_964475035.1). Classification (GTDB taxonomy): domain Bacteria; phylum Verrucomicrobiota; class Verrucomicrobiia; order Opitutales; family Opitutaceae; genus Didemnitutus. The sequence continues at coordinate 386 of CAYYVB010000070.1, forward strand.
GAATTTTTCCTCCACCACGCGGTCGAACATCCGCAGCAGGTCGTCGAAGTAGCCGTCGTGGTTGAAGATCACGATCGGTTTGTGCAGCACCTCGAGGTGCGCGAGCGTGAGGATCTCCAGAATCTCCTCGAGCGTGCCCCAGCCGCCGGGCAAGGCGAGGAACGCATCGGCGCGCGTCTCCATCAGCGTCTTCCGCTCGCGCATCGTGATGACCGAGATGAGTTCGTCGGCCTCGGTGAAGGCGAGTTCGCGCACCTTCATGAATTCCGGGATGACACCCACGACGCGTCCGCCGCCCTGCTTCGTCCCGCGCGCCACCGCGCCCATCAGGCCGGTCTTGCCGCCGCCGTAGACCAGCCCCCAGCCGCGCGCCGCGATGTCGCGCCCGACCGCCTCGGCCATGGCCGGATACTTCGGATCAAGCCGGTCGCTGGAGGCGCAGTAGACGCAGAGGAGCTTCATCCGCTCCTTTGAAACCACTAATTCCCACTAATCAGCACTAATTTTCCGGCTCGGCGCGCGGGCATTAGTGCTCAATGAGTGTCCATCCGTGGTTTCCTCCTCCACCAACTACCGCGGCCGGCTCGCGCCCTCGCCCACCGGCCTCCTCCACCTCGGGCACGCACGCACCTTCTGGGTCGCGCAAGAACGCGCCCGCGCCGCGCAGGGCGAACTCATCCTCCGCAACGACGACCTCGACACCGCGCGGTGCCGCCCGGAGTTCGTCGCCGCCATGCTCGAGGACCTGCGCTGGTTCGGCTTCACGTGGAGCGCCGGCCCCGACGTCGGCGGCCCGCACGCGCCCTACGAACAGAGCCGCCGCAAGGCGATCTACGCCCAAGCCTTCGTGCGCCTGCGCGACGCCGGCTGGATCTACCCGTGCAACTGCTCGCGTAAGGACGTCGCCGCTGCGCTCGCCGCGCCGCATGAGGGTGAACTGACTTCTACCGATCGCTCGCTCTCGAACAGCGCACTTCGGCCGGCTGAAGCCGGCCCTGCGCTCGGTGACGAGCCGCTTTATCCGGGCACCTGCCGGCCCGACCGCCTCGACACTGCGCGCCGCGACGAGATCGAGCGCGTGGCGCGGAAGAGCTTCGGCGAAGGCCATGTGAACTGGCGCTTCCGCGTGCCCGACGGCGAGGCCCTCGCATTCACCGACGGCGCCGCCGGACCACAGTGCGCCGTGGCCGGGCACGATTTCGGCGATTTCCTCGTCTGGCGGCGCGACGGCATGCCGAGCTACCAACTCGCCTGCGTCGTCGACGACGCGCTCATGGGCATCACCGAAGTCGTGCGCGGCGCGGACCTCATCACCTCGACGTTCCGTCAGCTCCTCCTCTACCGCGCGCTCGGGTGGACGCCGCCGGCCTTCCATCATTGCCCGCTCGTCACCGACGAACACGGCCAGCGCCTCGCGAAGCGCCACGACGCCCTCGCCCTCCGCACGCTGCGCGCCGCCGGCCGCACGCCGGAGGAATTGCGCGCCGGGTGGTGAGTTGTTCGGCGGCACACTTGATTTCTGCGGAGCGCATCGTTCACTGAGCTTCACGCATGGCCACCTATGTCTACGAGACGATCCCGACGCGCGACGGCGAGGCGCCGCGACGGTTCGAGGTCGTGCAGAGCATGAAGGACGCGCCGCTCACGCGCGATCCGCAGACCGGGGTGCGCGTGCGCCGGGTCATCTCGGGCGGCTTCGGTTTGATGGGCGTCGGGGCGGAGAAATCCGCGGCGCCGGCGGCGCCGGCTGCACCGTGCGCGGCGGGTTGCGCGTGCCACTCGGGGCCGAGGATTCCGCCCGCGAGTTGATTGCGGATTTCGGAGTGCGGATTGCGGATTTTCAGGGCGAAGCCTCAAGATGCTTTCGCTACGCACCGAGCATGGTGGGGCGAACCCTCCAAGTGAGCCGCGGCTCGGCGGGGACACCTCGCCCTACCGTTCTCGTAATTGTTTCGAGAGGCCTCGCTCACTCGTGCGTGCACTTCGCATTCCGCAATCCGCACTCCGCAATCCTACAGGTCCGTGTATTTCTTCGCGTTGCCACGGGCTTTTTCGACGGGGTATTTCGCGGCGTTCTTCGCCAGCTTGGCGTCGATGGCGGCGGCGAGGTCGAGGCCGCTGATGTTGGCGAACTCGAGCGCGTAGATCACGACGTCGGCGATCTCGTCGGCGATCTTCTCACACTTGGCCGGGTCGCGCGCGACGGCGTGCGAGGCGGCGGATTCGCTCCAGAGGAAATGCTCCATCAGTTCGCCCGCCTCGGCGGCGAGGGCCATGCTGAGGTTCTTCGGCGAGTGGAACTGCTCCCACTCGCGCTCGCGGGCGAAGTCCAGCACGCGCTCGCGCAGGGCCGCCACCGTGGTTGTCGCGTCTTGCATCATGCGCGCACGCTGCCGCAGGCCGCGGACCGGCGCAAGGCGCCGCTGCGTGCGTCATAGTTCAAGTCCGGACTTGTTGTGCCGATGAACCCATGCAGGTTTTCCCTCACTCACCCATGGCCTCCGCCACCATCGTCCATCGCCCCGCCGCCGGCACTTCGCTCACGAAGGCCGTCGCTTGTGGCATGCAGCGCCCGCTGCCGACGATGTGCCCGCGCGTGTCCATTTGGGTCCAGAAACTTACTCGCGCGGGCTGCCTGGCCTGACGTTCACCGACCCACGGTAATCGTCCCACCCACCAGGAGACCCGCCGGTAAACCACCGACGAGCACGCCGCTTTATGCACGCCCTCATCCCCACGCTTCGCGCCCCGCGCCCCGCCGCCTCGGAAATCGACCCCGATCTCCTGCAGCCGGCGTTCGAGTGCCACGATCTTCCCGACGCAGTGCGCCTCGAGGTCTACGTGCCGGGCGTCGCTCCGTCCGGCGTCGACATCACCTCGCGCGGCCCCGACTTGATCGTGACCGCGAGCAAGGCCCATCCGGTGCGGACCAACTGGCGCGCGCTCCACCTCGAGGCCGTGCAACGCGACTACCAGCTCAAGTTGCGGCTCGGCCACGGCGTCGATTTCGACGGCCTGCACGCGGAGCTGCGCGACGGCGTGCTCACGCTCGTCGTGCCGAAGCGACATTCCCGTGACATGCGCGTCAGCTCGCGCCGGGTGGCATAGAAGGCGCTATCACCGTGGCGTCACTTTCCCCTGCGCAAGCGGGGGTTTGGGGTAGATAACAGCAATGGCGGGCCGCCCAGGGGTGGGCGGCCCGCTTCTGTTTTCGGCCGAGGATGCGGGCGGAGCGAATTCTCCGTCACCGAAAAGTTTCTCAGGAACAATTGCGCACGAGCGGGGTTCTGAATTTCACCTCGTCCAACTGCTCAACGAAAACGAACCATGATGCCGATCCCTCCAAAACTCAGCCGCCCGGGCCGTGCGCCCGGCGCCTCGGTGCCCGCGTCGGGCGCCGCGCGCGATGTGCTGTGGGGGCGACCGGTCTTCCGTGCGCCGCAACTCCATGTGCGTCCGCCCGCGGAACCGCTGCCCTTCACCGCCGCGCGCATCACGGCCGCGCCGCGCCGCGCGCGCGAAGCCGAGACCGCGCCGGCCTGAGCGCCGCGCGCTAACGCGCATCCCGCGACGCAACTGCGTCGGCGCAAACCGTAGGACCAGTCTCTGACTGGTCCTTTTTTTGCGCAACTTACCGAGCCGACCGGTCGCAGACCGGCCCTACGCCAAAGGGCGGCGAAGATTGGATGTAGGACGGGCTATTTTCAGCGCTCGGGCACAGGCCACGTCGTGCGGGCGAAGCCGCCGGAGTCGACGCGCAACGCGTCCGCCAACGCGGGCAGCACGGCGGCGAACTCGCGCTCGATCTGCCACGGCGGATTCAAAATGAGCAGGCCACAGCCCTTCATCCGCACCTGCGCGGCGTCGCCGGCGATCTGCAGCTCGGCATTGAGCATCGGCGGCGCGTCAGACCGCGCGGCGACCTCCTCAAGGAAGCGATCGCTCTTCGCGCGCTCCGTGATCGGATACCAGATCGCGTAGGTGCCGCCAGGAAACCGACGCAATGCCTCGCCGAGGGCGCGCGCGATGACGGCGAATTCGTCCTGCGCCTCGAAAGGCGGATCGATGAGCACGAGCGCGCGCTTCTCCGGCGGCGGCAGCATCGCCTTCAACGCCGTGTAACCGTCCATCGCGTGGACGCGCACGCGCTCGGCGCGCCCGAACGCGATGTCCAGCGCCTCGGCATCCTCGGCTCGCAACTCGCAGAGCGCCGCCCGGTCCTGCGGTCGCAGCACGGCGTGCGCGACCCACGGCGAGCCCGGATAGAAATGCAGCTCCGCGTCCGTGCCGCCGAGGCGGGCGTTGTAGGCGCGCACAAGCGCGACGTAGTCCGCGAGCGCGGGCGGCAGCGCGGCGGCTGACGTATTCCACAACCGGCCGATGCCGGCCGGCCACTCGGGCGCGCGTTCACGTCCGTCGGGCAGCAGCGTGGTCGTGCCGAGGTCGTAGCCACCGCGACCGGCGTGTGTGTCGAGGTAGAGAAATCCCTTCTCCTTCCGCTGCATCGCGCGGAGCAGGAGCAGGAACAACGCGTGCTTGAAGACGTCGGCGTAGTTGCCCGCGTGGAAATGGTGGCGGTAGTTCATCGCGGCGGCGCTGGGGCGGGCTCAGTGAGCGGGGACTTTCACGACCGTCTTGCGCACGAGGCCGGGCGCGACGGGATCGACGGCGAGCGAGGGCATGTGGCCGTCGGCGGGCCAGAAGAGCGCGACGTCGCCGGCACGTTGCACAAGGCGCGCGGCGTTCGGCGCGAGCGTGGCGTATTTCACCAGGTCGCGCTCGGCGTCGTAATCCATCGTCACGGCCAGGCGGGCGATATCCTCGACCTCCATGACCTCCGTGCCGGAGACAATGACCTGCACGTCGATGTAGCTGCGGTGCGATTCGAAGAAGCCCTCGCTGCGCAGCTTCGGCACGTAGACCTGTTCCATCGCGAAGACGCCGTCGCCAAGTTCGACGCGTTCGTTCTGTCCGGCCGCGAGCGTGGCGAGGCGCGCATGTTCCGGCGAATCGGCGCAAAGCACCGCTTCGACGTAAGCGAAGGCGCGGGCGAAGCGCGGGGCGTTGCTTTGCGCGCGAAGGGAGGCGAACGGTCCGAATTGGGCCATGCGCGCAGGATTCCGTGAGCTGCAAACGCCGCAAGAGCGTTTAACGTTTCGGCGGACATAGACGGCGTTTTGGCGCGTCCTTATCAGTGTTCGGTCGATGGAGTTTTGACGCCGCGCACCGGTGCGGCTGAATCGGCCACAACCTCCACCCAAACCCCACTCCTTCCATGCCCCGCCCGATCCATTTCGAGATCCAAGCTGCCGATCCTGCCCGCGCCATCGCCTTTTATGAAACCGTGTTCGCCTGGTCCTTCCACAAGTGGGACGGGCCGATGCCTTATTGGATGGTGACGACGGGGCCCGACGGCACGCCGGGCATCAACGGCGGCCTGCACCCGCGCCTGGGTCAGGCACCGGTCGAAGGACAGGCCGTGATCGCTTTCGTCTGCACAGTGAATGTCGACTCGGTCGACACCTACGTTGCCAAGGTCGGCGCGGCGGGCGGCTCGATCTGCGTGCCGAAGATGGCCATCCCCGGCATCGGCTGGCTCGCTTACGCCAAGGACACCGAAGGCAACATCGTCGGCATGATGCAGGAAGATCCCGCGGCGCAATGAAGCTGTTCCGCCACTTGACTGCGACGTTCGCGCTCGGTCTGCTCGCTGCACCCCTCGCCATGTCCGCCGCCGCTCACTATTCGAGTGATTTGATCATCGTGCGGACCGCTTCCGTCGCCGCGACCCGCGACGCAGCGTGGCGCGCCTGGGGCGAGCGCGACGAGCTCGTCCGCTGGTTCGCGCGCGATGCAAAGATCGAGCTGCAGCCCGGCGGGGCTTACGAGATGTATTTCCTTCTCGATGAGCCGCCCGGCCGCCGGGGCGGCGAGGGCAACACTGTGACGCACTTCGCTCCCGGCCGAGTGCTGTCGTTCACCTGGAACGCGCCCCCGCAGTTCGGACCTTTGCGCGAGGTGCGGACGCACGTCGTGCTGACCTTCGCCGACCGTGCGGGCGGCGGCACGGATGTGACACTGACCCATTACGGGTTCGGGCATGGGGAGGACTGGGCGAAGGTGCACGCGTATTTCGAGGCGGCGTGGAGTCGGGTGATGCAGAGCTTGACCCAACATCTCGGTGCGGCACCGGCGGCGACAGCCGTGTCGCCACCGCATGATCGTGGCGTGAATTAAGTGGAGTCCGGCGCTCCGGACCTTCAGGCGGCGAAGAAATTCTATGCTGCCACATTCGGGTGGACGTTCACCGATCCGAGCCGTTTGAAACTGGCCGTGTGGAGCGACCGGACGCCGGACGGAAAAAATCGACCAGTCTTCGGCAACAAATGCCGAGGGTCCAGCGCTGCGTTAACGTATCATGGACGTTCTTCACCCTTCCACCTAACTGACATCCCTCCCATGAAATCACTCCGACTCCTCTCCGCCCTTGCGGTCCTCTCCCTCGGTTCGCTCGCCTTCGCCAGCGACAAGAAAGCTGAAGACTGCAAAGATTGCTCCGCCTGCAAGGACGCTGCCGCCTGCTGCAAAGAAAAGGCTGAAAAGAGCGCCTGCTGCAAAGACAAGGCCGCCAAAAAGGACAGCGAGAAGAAGCCTGAACAGAAGTAAATTCCTTCGGACGACCGTCCCTTTCAGCATGGCCCGTTCCACCCCGGTGGACGGGCCATTTGTTTAAGTTAATGCCTTGAGCGGCAGTTCCAAAAGGGATTGAATCGCGGCCATGAAGAGTCGCCGGTTTGTTCTGTCCTGCGTCATCGGAATGTTGCTGTCAGCTGTCAGCTTGAATGCCCAGCCGACCACCTACACTTGGACTGGCACGCACGGCTCCTACGCAGGCGACAACCGCAATTGGAGCGGCGAAATTCTGCCGGCGACCGACGGCAGCGCCCTCCTGCTCTTCGGCGCGTCCCGCAATACCTACGTTTATTTTGATTCGATCATCAACGCCATGGGCGTGCAGATCGTGGACAATACGCGGCCCTATTTTTTCAACGTCCCGACGATCGGATTGGGACCATCTGGGCTCACCTACTCCCCCCTCTCCGCAAATCCGAACGAGACCCCGACCCAATTCCAAGGCGGCGTGGCGCTGATCGCCAACCAAACATGGGCCATCAACAGCGGACGGCTCGAAATCTGGGGTCCGATCAGCACACCGGAAGGCGCGGAACCTGTCACCCTGACGAAGACCGGCTCCGGCACACTCGACCTGCTGAATACTGGAACCGAGACCACCTCTTGGACCGGCGGCCTTGTCATTCGCGATGGCTTGGTTGTCGTCCACGGCATCAAGGCCTTCGACGGCCAATACAGCTACAGTGTCCCGACTTATGGCTTGGGATCCGGCACTGTGACCATCGATTCTACTCAAGGCGGAATGCCGGGCATCGTCGCCTCGGACCATGGAGCTAATTTTAACGACGGTTATTACAGCTACTACGAAGACCTCGCCGTCATCATCCCGAATGCCTTCTCGCTCAATGGCAGTATTTCCCTCTTCGCCCAGACCCAGCTAAACCTCACTGGCACGGTCACTCTCGCCGGCGATACCACACTCAAGCCCAGTGGCGATGCGATCTTCATCCAAGGCCCGATCTCCGACGGCGGCCAAGGTCACAAGCTGACGGTCGACAACATCGGACTCGTGATCCTCGACCCGCAAACGCAGGCCGGTAGCGAGGTCCCGGTCAACACTTACTCCGGCGGCACCCATGTGCAGAGCGGCGCCCTTATTTTCGCCAACGCGTCCGCCCTCCCGAGCCAAGGCCAACTCACCACGGCGCAGAATGGATACATCGGCTACGGCGACACCGTCGGCGTGGGCACCTTCCTCGGCCGCTTCGATGCCCCCAACGCCGCCGGTATTATCGGCTTCGACACCGACCCGGAAAACTTCGAACCCAACACCATCAACGACGCCATCGACCTCACCGGCTTCAACCCCAACGCCCGGCTCGGCAGCGTCACGATGGCCATGCTCAACGGCACCATCACCCCCGCTAGCGCCCATTACCAGTTCGGCGGCGGCGGCGGCCGCCTCATCGTCAACTCCCTCCTGACCGACGGCGAAGGTGCCCGCGGCATCGTCGCCATTTCGCCCACTTACTCGCCCCTCAGCGTTCTGATCGCCAACCCAGAAAACGACTTCAGCGGCAACGTCACCGTCTCCCACACCGGCGTGGTCTTCGGTGCAGACGCGCTGCCCGCGACCGCCACCCTCAACCTCGGCCAAGGCGGCTACATCGGGACGATCGACACGATTGCCAACTACAGCGATTACTTCGCCCGTTTCACCGGCGGTCAGGGCGTGATCGGCTTTGACATCGATCCGTTCGCACCGGAGTCCACCACCCGCGTCATCAGCGACGCTCTCACTCTCCCTTCCGGCTATTACATCGGCACGGCGATGCGCGTCGAGGGCGATGGCAACGACGCTCCCGGCCTTCGCCTGACCGGCGCACTGACCGGCGCGACGGAGGGTGACAACCAAGTCCTCCGCTTCGCCGCCTACAAGGGCGGCATTCTCGAGGTAGCGAGCAACCTCACCGCCACGAACGGGCAGGTTTACATCGGCGACCCCAACAGCCTCGGCACCTTCGGCGATCCGAACGAGGAGGAATACTCCGTCGTCGCCCTCACCGGCGACAATGCCTACGGCGGCACCACGACGCTCTACACCGGACACCTCGTTCTCGGTCAGGCGAACGGCACTCCTGGCGAAAACCCCACCAGCGCGCTCGGCACCGGCCCGCTCCTCGTCCAACCGCACAACCTTTTCCTGCCCGGTGAAGATGACGACCTCTATCCGCTTCTCAGCGTGCTGCACAATGGCACCATCATCGCCAACAACATCACCTTGAACAACAGCCTCGCGCTGGGCGGAGACAATGACATGCGCCTCACCGGTCAACTTTCCGGCGCAGGCTCTCTCCTCATCGGCGAGGAAAGCGAGCTCGGGGTGCACGTCCGCTTGGACGGTGCGAACGGCGGCTTCTTCGGCGACATCTACGTCGAGGGCAATTCCGCCGTCTCCTTTGGCGGGAACACCTCCGCCGGCACCGGCATCCTCGGCTTCGGCGGGTCGCCCGAAGGCACCGCCACTTTCCTCAGCCAGAATCCCGTCATCGGTGGTCTCGAAAGCAAGCAAGGCGGCTCAGTCTTCCTGCAGACCGGCGCCACGCTGACCATCGACCAGAGCGCCCACACAACTTTCCGTGGTTCGATCAGGGTCGACGGAGAAGTCGCGCTCTCCAGCAACGGCGGTTTTGAAGCCCTCCCCACGACCACCGTGGAATTCAACGGGCCAGGCTCGCTGCGTTTCACGAACAACCAAATTGTCGACACCTTCCGCATCACCGGCGGCACGGTCGTCATCGGCAACGAAAGCGACGGCGGCCTGAGCCTCGGTGACACCGTCCAACTCCAAGGCGGTGCGATCGTCCTCCAAAACGCCAACCTCTACGCCACTACGCTCGATCTCCAGTCGGGCACCCTCGCCGGCAGTGGTTTCTTCTCCACACCGGAATCGAGCGTGCCCTCGATCGGCGCCAATGTCGTCCTCTCTCCCGGCTCGGCGGAAGGTGGCGGCGTGGGCCACCTGATGTTCAACGAATTGAGCCTCGCCTCCGGCGGCCTGTATGTCTGGAACCTACGCGACTCCGGCACCGGCGACGCCCAGGACGCCATGCATGATTTCGTCGCCGTCGGCGCGGTGCGCACGCTCTACATCACGGCGACAAGCGAGGATCCCTTCATCATCAGCCCGGTCACGCTCACCTCTTCCGGCGTCAATGGCATCCTCGGTGGTCTGAACCCGGGCCAGTCCTACAGTTGGACGCTCATGTCCTACCTCAACATCGATGGCCTCATCTTCGACGAGCAGAACAATCTGACCAACGTGCAACTCAACATGGGCGAGCTCTTCCAGACGAGCTTGGCCGGTTCGGCCTCCCTTGAGTTCACCAACCTCGCAGGCTCCGGTTACGTGATGCTGCACTTCACCGCGGTGCCCGAGCCGTCGACCTACGCGCTGATCGCGCTCGGTCTCGGCTTCGTCGCATTCACCGTCTGGCGCCGCCGTCGGATCGCCTGATCGCTGCTGCGCACCGCGCATGATTCGCACGGTGCGCCGCGCAGACTGAGCCCGCGCGCGACGCTGCGCGCAATCCATCCGGCGACCCTCACGCAGGACGCCCCTCAGCGTTCAAAGTCCGAGCGTCTCCGTCGCGCGCATCAACTCCACCCAGTCGAGGCGCAACTCATCGTTGCCGGCGCCTTCCCTCGCCCACGCCGCCATGTCCTCCAGCGGGACCTCCGGCTGCTCCCTCGAGTCGCGCAGGTGCAGGCCGAACGCCGCCACCGCCGCGATGAATTTCAGGTCCGCGCTCGCGCGCGCGAAACCGGCGCCTTCCGTCTCCAACCGCCGCGTCAACACCCGCTGGCCGTCGGTGTCGGCCGCCCGATAATCGAGTGACAGCGTCAGCAGCGTGCGATCCTCCGCCGGCAGGGTATCCTGTGGGAGCAGTTCATAGAGGGCCGTCACCGTGTCGCCCCCGCGCAGCGTCTCGCCCGCAGCGAGCCCGTTCACGCCCAGCGCCGCCTCGTCGCGCTCGAAGCCGATCAGGCGCCACGCGCGCACGCGCGCCGGGTTGAAATCCACGCGCACCCGCGCCTCGCGCGCCGCGACGCTGCCGGCCGGACCCGCGCCCTTCACGCCAACGCGCACGAGGCGGTGCCCCGGCGCCCAAGGCGCGGCCGTCTCCTCGAGCAGCGTGACGAGCGGCTCGCCCGCCGCCGGCTCGGGCCACGCGTAGTTGAACGCGTTGATCATCTCCGCCACGTGCACCGTCGCCCGCTCGGGCCGCGCGCCGCGCCGCAGCTGCTCGCGCACGTTGCGCAGGCTCTCGCGCCCGAGTCGCAGCGGAAACGTCGAGCTTGCCGCCTCCGCCGTGCTAAAAAACCGGTCCGCCACCGCCGGCTCGTTGGCCATCAGCTGAAACGCGGACATCGCCCGCTTCTCCGCCCGGGCCGCCGCCGGCGGGGCCATCCGCGCCGCGGCGTCCGCCTCCTGCGG
>CAYYVB010000071.1:0-11457 GCA_964475035.1 uncultured Opitutaceae bacterium
GCGGAATGCGGAATGCGGAATGCGGAATGCGGAATGCGGAATGCGGAATGCGGAATGCGCAGCGACGCGCAATACGTTCGGCCGGACAGCAAACGGTCCGACCGCAGCCCGGTCAATGCCGCCGTTGGTCAAGCCGCGCGGTCCAATCCTACCGACGCTCCCGCGCCAAGACCCCGATCCATCACGGTTTCTTTTCCGCCGCCGGTGGGCGCGACGGCTCGGTGTAATCAAGCACGCGGATCTCGCCGGGCGTGGTATCGGGCCGGAACTTCTCGCTCGCGCGCATCCACGCCGGGCGGTTCGTCTCGCGGCCGAAATGCGCGCCGCCGATCGCGAGCATGGCCGGCAGCGTCTCGGCGAAATCGAAGCCGCGGCTGAAGGTGGCGATGCGCGTCGTCCAGAGAAGCCGGCGATTCCCCGCCTGCACCGACGCGAGGTCGTAGGCGGAGACGACAGCCACGAAAAAATCCTCCGTCGCGGCGTCGAGCAGGTCGCGCGCGTCGGCGTCGACGGCGGTCAGGCCCGCGACCGGGGCGGTGAACGGCTCCAGCCCGCCGTCGTCGAGCCCGGCTTTCGCGCCGCCGAGAAAGCGCAGGATCTGCTGGCGGTTGCGCTGGCGCTCGTTGCCGTCGGCGTCGGACACGGTGTCGGTGTTGAGCGAGCCCCAGGTGAAGAACAGCACGAGCGTCGGCGGCGGGGTGTCCTCCGTGGCGGCGCGGTAGCCCTGCTTGGCGAGTTCGGCGGTCAGCATCTTGACCACTTCGGCCGGCGGCGGCGCGTCGATGCCGGCAATCACGCCGCCGAAATCCTGAAACCCCGCGCTGACGGACACGTAATATTGCGGCGCGGCGCGCGTGGCCAGCGGCCAAGCCCGACCTTCGGGCGTGAGATCGGTGTTGGTGATGACCTCGATGTCGCGCGGGCCGAAGAGCGAGCGGAGCCACGACTCCGCCGGCAGGGTCAGCGGCAGCGCGAGGCCGCCGGCGAGGAGAAGGGTGCGCAGGAGAAAAGTCATGCCGGTGCGTGCAGGGTGCACGATAATGACGCGCCTGAAACCCTCAAGGTTGCGCCAGTGGCATGACACAGGCGCACGCACCCGCCACCGCGCTCACGGCGCCAGCGGCACGTGCACCTCGAAGCGCTTGGCGAACCAAGGCGTGAACGGACCGTGCCAATACACCGCGTAGGGTGCGCCCGCGGCGGCGAGGCCGGGTTGTTCCGCCAGCCACGCGAGCAGGCGGTCGCGGGTTTCCTCGAAGTTGCGGCGCGAGTAGGAGCCGCGCGCGCCGTAGCTGGCGACGCGGCGCTCGGGGAGTTCGAGCACGACGACCCCGCCCTCGTTGCCCGCCACCTTGTCGCGCTGGCTCGGCGCGACCCAGAAATACATCGCCGCGTCGTCGATCTGCGCCTCGACCGGCGTCGTCATGGCGATGTCGTGCCGCGAGATGTAGCGGAAGAGCGGACCGAAGAGGTTGTTCGCCTCGTTGAAGTAGTTGCCGCGGCCGGTGGACTTGAGGAGGACGCCGGCGGGCAGCGTCTTGACCTCGGCGCGACCGGGCGCGGTGGGCGGGAAGGCTTGTTCGGCGGCCATGAGAGCAGGGCAGGGGAGGAGGATCAGGACGGCGAGGAGCAGCCGGTTCATACCAGTAACTGCGCGCGAACCACCCTCGCGGATGCGCATGCCGTCGCGCCGGGGCGCACTTCCGCCTTGCCGGACCGGCGGCGCGGTCAACGGTGGACCTCCGCCATGAAAGCGTCCTTCACCGCCAAGGAATACCGCCAGCTCCTCGAACTCGTCCACCTCGGCATGTGGGCCGTCACCGGTTACCAAGGCGAGGAGACCGCCGCCGCCAAACGCTACTTCGCCCTCGACCAGCGCCTCATGGAAATGGCGACCGAAATGGGGTGTGCCGACCTCGTCGAGGAACGCCCCGACGGCACGCTCCAGCCCTCGCCCAAGTTGGCTGAGGACGAGCGCATGAAGGAGATCCAACTCGATTTCCAGAACGACGCCTTCTGGCACGAATTCGTCCAGCGCCTCGCCGATCGCGACCTCGCCTCCGCCGCTGCCAAGCGCGTCCTCGATACTCCCGGCGTCGAGCCGCTCCCGAGCCCCGAGGACGAAATCAAGAAGCTCGAGGAAAAATACTGGCAGGAATTCGAGAAGAACGACCTCGCCAACGTGATCGTCCTCCGCGGCGGCAAAGGCTGAGTTCCTGCCCGCCGGAAAAACGGCAGGGCGAGGCCTCCCGCCACCGCCGCGCCTGTGCCGCGCCACTCCGCCGGCCGCAGAAATTCCCCGGCTCCTCCGCGCTTGCCGGCCCGAATCGCGCGGACATCCTTCCGTCCACGCCACCGCTCTCCCCGCGGACCCCTTGGCGCGCTTGCCCTCACCCCCGCATACCCCTGCACCTTGCGCTGCGCGCGCGTCTCGGCTTGGACCCGGGAATAATTTCCGCACGCCCGGATTCGCCCCGCCTGCCGCCCGGTTTCCGCTTCTTACCCCGCCATGAAAATTCTCCGCCTCCTCGGCGCCGCCCTGGCCACGGGCGTGCTCCTGCTCGCGCTCGTCGGCACCGTGATCACCCGCACGATCGACCGCACGCTGCTCAACGCCGACTTCCTCTCGCGTCAGTTCGCCGCGCTCGATCTCCCCGCGCTCGCCCGCTCCGTCATTGAGCCGCAACTCGACGAGCAGGCGCGCACGCTCGTCGGCCCTGTCCTCACCCGCACGCTCCAGGAGCAACAGGCGCACCTCCGCGCGCAAACCGACACCGCGCTCGCGTCCGCCCTCGGCTACCTGCGCGGCGAACGCGCCTCGCTCCAGGTGCAGTTCGACGCGCGACCGGTCGCCGATGCCTTCCTCGCCAACCTGCGCGACCAGCTCCGCCGCGATCCGCCCGCCGAGATCAAGCAACTCCCGCCCGCCGAGCGTGCCCAGGCCATCGCCGAACTCGACCGCCAGATCGCCGGCCCGCTGGCCGAGCAGGTGCGCGCGATGAACTTCGACGACCGCATCATCACACCGGAGGTGCGCAGCGACCTCGACGAGGTGCGCGTGCTTGCCGCGCTGTTCCTGCAAGTCGGCACGGTCTGCCTCGTTACCGCCGTGGTCGCCGCTGCTGCGCTCGCGTGGCTCGGCTCGTTGCGCTCGCTCGGCATCGTGCTCCTCCTCGTCGGCGCGCTCGTCGCCGCCGGCGGCCAGCTCACGGAACTGCTCGTGCGCCAGATGCCCGCCGACCTGATCGGCGGCGTGCCGGATGGCGTGGCGGCCCTCGTGCCGGCTTTGCTCTCCGCCGCTTTCGCCCCCGTCACGCAACAAGGCCTCTTCCTGCTCGCAGCCGGCGTCGCGGCGATCGTCGCCGGAGTGGTGATCGCCCGCCTCCGTCGTGCTCCGGCGGATCCCCAGGCGGCGGTCTCCGACGCAGTCGCGGCCCCGGACGGAGTTCCGCCACCGGCGGCCGATGTGGCGCCCGCCGCCACCGCCGCACCGCCGGTCGCCGCTCCGGTTGCCCCGCCGCCGACCCCGCCATCCGTAGCTCCGTCCGCGCGTGGCTGGATGGGTCGGCCCAAGTGGGTTTGGTTCGCCGGTGGTGCGGTCGCCTTGCTCGCCGCCGCGTGGCTCGGCGATGTCGTCAACCGTTACCGCGCCTCCGCCGCGCACCAGCGCGCCCAGATGGCGTTCCTCAGCCAGGATTGGACCGGCGCGCTCGAGGCCGCGCGCGATGCGGCGCGTCACCGGCCGACCGATCTCGATTACCGACGCGAGTTCGACGCGCTGCAGGAGAAATGGGTGCGTTACCAGACCGAGGCCGCCGCCGGCCAGCCGCCCGGGGACGTCCAACGCCGGCTCGAGGGCGACCCCGCTCGCCTCGCACCGATCCTCACCGAGCCGCACGCGACACAGTTCCGCAATTTCAGCCAGCGCATCCTTCGCCAGGTGCAGGACAACGTCGGCGCCGAGGTGGAGCACGCGCTCGACCTCGGGCGTCGCGCCCAGTTCGCCGAGGCCTACGCCGCGATGCGCCAGCTCGAACCGCGCCGGAAATATCACGCGTCGTTCGACAGCGCGCTCGAAGAATTGCGCCGCCTCGAGGTCCGCGACGGACTCGACCGCGCCTTGTCCGCCGCCGATCGCGCCGACTTCGCCGGAGCCCGCGCGGCGCTTGCTTCCGTCGCGCAGCACCGCGCGCTCGTCGCGGACGAATTTGCCGGCGCCTCCTCGGGTATCGACCTGCGCGAACTCATGCACGGCCTGGCCCAGGCCGTCGCGCAGGCCGAGCAAGGCGACTTCACCGCGGCGCTCGCCGGCCTCGCCGCCGGCGAGCGGCGCGCCAAGGAACTCACCGCCGTGCCGGAATTCACCCGCGGTCTCGAGATCGGGCTCGCCGATGCCGATCCCTCCACCCGTGCCCGGGTGCAGCCAGCGGCGCAGGTCGCCGAGGCGCAGGCCACCGTGCGCCGTGCTATTGTCCGGCACGTCGCGCTCCGCCTCGCCGGCGCCATCGGCCGCAAGGATGCGCGCGAGGCGCAGGCCGCGCTCGACCAACTCGCCGAGTTGACGCGCCAGCCCGTGCTGGTCACCGCCGAGCAGCTCCTCGGCGAGCGCAATTTCGACGCCTTCCTCGAACACCTCGTCTCGCTCGGCATCCGTCCCGCCACGGAGGAGGAGCGCACGCACCGCGCCGACCTCATCATGGTCGAGACGATGCGCGGCAACTTCGCGCGCGCCGACGTGGTCGCGCAATTCATCGGCCGCAGCTACGCGGAATGGGCCCAGGAGGTCGCGCCACGCGGCCAACTCGGCCTCGCGCTCTACCTCGCGCGCCAGGCCCGCGCCGCCGGCGGCGTGTTGCCGGCGGATTTCGAGCCCGCCGTCCGCGCCGATCTCGCGAAGAACTACAGCCTCACTGTCCGCCTCGCGCCGACCGAGGCCGAGAGCGACGCGTTGCCGTTCCGCGACACGTGGAGCGCCGCCGTGCGCGACCACCTCACCGCCGCCGCGGGCAAGTGGATCACCGTCGAGGAGGCCGCGGCCGAGGGCGACGGCTTCATCCTCCGCCCGCGCCTGCGCCCCGCGCCCGGCGAGCATCTCCAGCGGCAGTTCCCGTGGAACATCAGCTACCAGAGCGGCGTGCGCCGCGACCGCAACCAACGTTACGACAGCCTCGCCTACCAGCTCCAGCAAGCGCAGGCCTCTTACAACGACATCCGCAACGCCGCCGCGCAGGCGCAGGCCCAGTCGCAGGCCGCCGCCAATTCCGGCAACCCTTGGCTCGCCCTCGCCGGCGTCGCCACCAACGCCTATGCCGGCGCGTCCGTCGACGAGGCCGCCAACCGCGTCAACGCCCTCTACGCTGAGCTCAACCAGACCCCGCAATACATCGAGACGCCCGTCTATGCCGAGGACACCGTGCAGGTCGTCACGCACAGTCTCCATCAAGCCGTGGCGCTCGAACTCGATTTCCTCGCCGGTGGCGACGTCGTCGGCACGCAGCGGTGGGAAAGCCGGCTCCGTTACACCACGCGCGAGTGGCCCGCGAGCACGCGCGCCAACATCCCGGCGCGCCGCCCCGCCCTGCTTTCGCCGCGCGACACCGCCGACCGCCTCGGGCGCAACCTGGCCGCACAGGTCGCCGCGCAACGACACGCCGTCGTGCAACCGCTCGTGCAGGCGTTGTTCCGTCACGCCGAGAAACAACTCGACGGCGCCGCGCCGCTCGATCGCGCCGAAGTGGGTTGGGCGTTGGTCGAACTCTGGCAGGAGGGCGGCGTCGCCGTTGACGACCGTCCCGAACGCGAAACCGCCGTGCGCCGCGCGCTCGGTCTGCCCGTCGCGGGAGCCGGTGCCGGCACGAGGGCCAACGCCAACCCCGCCGCCGTGGTCAGCGCCGCAACCGCGACCGCCGGCACGACGCCGTCACCCGCGCCGCGCGCCGCGGCCTCCGGCCCGTTTGAAAATTCCCTCGGCCATCGCCTTCTGCCCGTGCCGGGCACCGGCGTGCTTTTCAGCGCGTGGGAGACGCGCCGCCGCGACTTCGAAGCCTTCGTCAAGGACACGAAACACGATCTGACCAAGGGCAGCGCCGTCAGCTCGATCACCCCCAACGGCTGGGCCGCCGTCGGTGCGACGTGGCAGGCGCCGGGTTTTGCGCAGGACGAAAACCATCCGGTCGTCGGCGTGAGCTGGAACGACGCGAAGGCCTTCTGCGAATGGCTGACGCGCAAGGAGCGCGCCGCCGGCCTCATCGGTCCGAACCAACGCTACCGCCTGCCGAGCGACGCCGAGTGGAGCGCCGCCGTCGGCCTCGTCAGCGAACCCGCCGGCGCGCCTGCGGCGCGGAACAATGTCGTCCCCGGCTTCGCGTGGGGCCGGGACTGGCCGCCGCCCGTCGCCGCCGCCGGCAACATCGGCGGCTTCGAGGTCCGCGACCTGCCCTGGCCGTCGAACTGGGCGGTGCTTGACGACTACGGCGATGGTTTCGCCGGCACGTCGCCCGTCGGTTCCTTCGCGCCGAACCGGCTCGGTCTCTACGATCTCGAGGGCAATGTCTCGGAATATTGCGAGGACCTGTTCACCGGCACCGGCACCAACCGCACCGTGCGCGGCCCGTGTTTCTCGTATCAGGTCGCCGACATCCTGCATCTCTCCAATCGCGCCGAATACACCCCGGACGTGCGCTTTACCGGCACCGGCTTCCGCGTCGTCCTCACCGTCGACCGCCCGCTCTGAACCGCGGGCGGCGGGTTTAGTAACGGATCCCCGCCTTCTTGAACACGAAGTGCATCAGCCACGCCGGGCCGATGAGGAGAAATTGCACGTCCTTGAAGAACGACGGCTTCTTGCCCTCGATCTTATGCCCGATGAATTGCCCGATCCACGCCACGATGAAGAGGATCAGGCTGCTCTTCCAGATCGGGACCGTGCAGCCCGCCGCCACCTGCCACTCGATCAGGCCGTAACAGAGGCCGATGAAGAAAAACATCCCCACCGCCAACGGCACCGACAGACGCAGGTAGAAGAACAGCACGCCGAGCGCGACCGGCTGCGTCCAGTTGAACCACGGCATCACCGTCGCGAGCGCCCCGCCGACCGGGATCGACCAGATGAGTCCCAGCACGCAGTAAAAGATCGTTGGCACGCAGATCCAGTGGATCAGCTCGTTGGTGTCGTTCTGGTGGCTCTCGCCGTATTCGGCGAACCATTGGTCGGCGGTTTTGCGTTCGCTCATGGGGTGGTGGGGTTGAGCCGAGGGCATACGCAACTTCACCCGGCGCGCCAATGCGGATTTGCCGCCCGTGCGCGGACGCATCATGGTCCGTCCCCGTCATGAAGCCGCGCCTGCCCGTCCCCGCCCTCGCGCTTGCGCTCGCGTTTCTCGCCGTCCTGCCGTCCGCCGCGTCGGCCAACCCCGCCGCGGCCGCGGCACCGGAAACGCTGAAGATCGACCGCGCCCGCTCCTTCATCGATGTCGACGTGAACGCCACGGTCGGCTCCTTCACCGGCCGCCTCGAACGCTACGTCGCCACGCTCGCCCTCGCGCCCGACGGCAAGGTCCGCACCGCGCGCCTCGAGTTTCGCTTCGCCGACCTCAGGACCGGCGACGCCGACCGCGACGCGCGCATGCTCGCATGGCTCGGCGGCGGCGAACCGGCCGGCACCTACGAACTCGGCGTGCTCGCCCTCGCACCCGACGGCCAGGGACAGGCGAGCGGCCGGCTTTCGTTTCACGGTCAGAACCGCCGGGTCGAATTCCCCGTCCTTGTCACGCGCACCGAGGAAACGCTCACCGTCACCGGCGAGACGACGATCGACACGCGCCAGTGGGGCCTGCCGCCGTTGCGCCACCGCTTCGTGGTGAAGGTCGACCCCGAGGTCCGCATCCGCTTCCGCCTCACCGCCCCGCTCCCTCCGCCCCCGGAGGAATAAGGCAGGGCGCGCACTCCGCGCACTCCGTCCGCGCCGAGAGCGCGTCCACCTCAAACCCGCGCCCACCCCTTGCACCCCAATGTTGCGCATTAAGCATAACGGCCAATTTGCGTAATACGCAAATTTCACTTTGCGCTTAATACGCAACAAACGCGGAGAGCGGAGAAACGTCCGGAGGGAGAATCTAGAGGTGGGGTGTGCACTCCGTGCGCGCCGGGAACGGGTTGAAATGGACCGAGTGTGACGGCGTGTGAAGCCCCGCGGTGCCGCTCTATTGCGAGCGATTACTTCTTCGCCGCGTGCCGCTGCTCGAGCACGCGCGTCACGTCGCCCAGCGACAGACCCTTCGCCCGCAGCAACACGAGCAGGTGGAACAACAGGTCCGCCGCCTCGCCGGCGAGTTCCTCGTTCGTGCCGGCGGTCGCGGCGAGCGCGGTCTCCACGCCCTCCTCGCCGACCTTCTGCGCCACGCGCTTCACGCCGTCGCGGACGAGTTTGGCGGTGTAGCTTTTCTCGCCGCCCTCCGCGATGCGCTGCGCCACGACGCGCTCAAGCTCGGCGAGAAAACCCGCACCGGTCGCGCCGCCTTCGCCGAAACAACTGCACGTGCCGCGGTGACAGGTCGGCCCGTTCGGTCGCGCACGCACGAGCAGGGCGTCGGCGTCGCAATCGGCCTCGACGCTCACGAGGTCGAGAAAGTGACCCGAGCTCTCGCCCTTCACCCACAGGCGATTCTTCGAGCGCGAGAAGAACGTCACGCGCTTCGTCGCGACCGTCTGTTCGAGCGCAGCGGCGTTCATGTAGCCGAGCATGAGCACCTGCTGTGTGTCGGCGTCCTGAACGATCGCGGGGAGCAGGCCGTCGCCTTTTTTCCAGTCGAGAGTGGGAAGTGTCATGGAGGGAAAAGTCAGGGCCGCACGCACACGCCTTCGCGGGCGAGGTAGGCTTTCAAATCGGGGATGTGGATCGTGCCTTTGTGAAAGACCGACGCGGCAAGCGCGCCGTCGACGGCGGCCTTTTGGAAGACGTCGCGGAAATGTTCGGGTGCGCCGGCGCCGCCCGAGGCCACGAGCGGGATCGTGAGCGCGGCGCGCACGAGTTGGAGCTGCGCGAGGTCGTAGCCGCCGCGCACGCCATCCTGGTTCATGCAATTGAGCACGACTTCGCCGGCCCCGAGCCGCTGCGCTTCGCGCGCCCAATCGACCGTGCGCCAGCGCGTGGCGCGCGTCTTGTGGGGATCGCCGGTGTATTGCTTCACGAAGTAGTCGCCATTCTCCGCGCGGCTATCGATGCCGATGACGACCGCCTGCGAGCCGAATTCCTCGGCGAGCTGCGTGACGAGCGCGGGCGTCTCGAGGGCGGGCGAGTTGAGCGAGACCTTGTCGGCGCCGCTGTGCAGCAGTCGTCGGGCGTCGTCGAGCGAGCGGATGCCCCCGGCGACGCAGAACGGCACGTCGAGCACGCGGGCGACGCGCTCGACCCACTCGGCGGAGACCGTGCGGCCGTCGCTGCTGGCCGTGATGTCGTAGAACACGATCTCGTCGGCGCCTTGATCGCGGTAACGTTGGGCGAGTTCGAGGATATCGCCCATGTCCTCGTGTTGGCGGAACTGCACGCCCTTGACGACGCGCCCGTCGCGGACGTCGAGGCACGGAATGATGCGGCGGGCTAGCATGGCGGAAAATTCCAAACTCCAAACGCCAAATCACAAAGCCGGCGCGCGGGGCCGAGTTTCTCAGCCGAGAATTTGGGAGTTTGGACCTTTGGCATTTGGGATTTTATCAGCACGACAGCGCCTCCTTCAGCGTGAACTTCTTTTCGTAGAGCGCGCGACCGACGATGGCGCCGTGGGCGCCTTCGGATTTGAGGCGGCGCAAGTCGTCGAGCGATGAGACGCCGCCGCTGGCCTGCACCTGCAGCGTCGGGAAATCCCGGCGCAGTGCGGCGTAGAGTTCGAAATTGGGTCCGGTCAGCTTGCCGTCGCGGCTGATGTCGGTGCAGAGGATGTGTTTCAGGCCGCGCGGCAGAAAGCCGGTCAGCACGTCGGCCAGAGAGAGGCCGCTGTCGGCGCGCCAGCCGGCGATCGCGACCTGCGGCAGCCCGGCGGCATTGAGGCGGACGTCGAGCGCGAGGACGATCTTCTCCGGGCCAAGAACCTCGAGCCACGCGCCGACGAGTTCGGGCTGCTTCACGGCGAGGCTGCCGACGATCACGCGCTCGACCCCGGCATCGAGCAGCGCGCGCACCTGAGCTTCCTCACGGATGCCGCCGCCGGATTGCACGCGAAGCCCGCTGGCTTGGATGACGGAGGCGACGAGACGCGTCTGGCGCTGCGTCGGATCCTTGGCGCCATCGAGGTCGACGAGGTGCAACCACGGCGAGCCGGCGGCGGCGAACTCGCGGGCGACGCCGACCGGGTCGTCGTGATAGGCGGTCTCGGCCTCGAAGCTGCCTTCGGTCAGGCGGACGACGCGCCCGCGGCGCAAGTCGATGGCGGGATAGATAATCATGCGGGCATCTCCAGGAAGTTCTTCAGCAATTGGGCGCCGGCGGGGCCGGAGCGTTCGGGATGGAATTGCACGCCGTGGAAGTTGCCGCGCTGCACAATCGCGGCGAAGGGCGCGCCGTGCGTCGCGGTGGCGACGGTGAAGTCGTTCACCGGGCCGGCGTAGCTGTGCACGAAGTAGAACCGCGCGTCGCGCGGGATGCCGGCGAGCAGCGGTGTGTCGCGGCGCACCTCGAGCGTGTTCCAACCCATGTGCGGCACCGTGATGCCGGGCGATTCGGGCAAACGCGCCACGCGGCCCGGGATGAGGCCGAGCGACGGTGTGTCGCCCTCCTCCGACGAATCGAACAGCAATTGCTCGCCGAGGCAGACGCCGAGCACGGGTTGCGTGAGTGAACGCACGCAGTCGACGAGGGCCTTGGCCTGCAGGCGCTTCATGCCTTCCTGGGCCGAGCCGACGCCGGGCAGGATGACGCGCTCGGCGGAGCGGATGACCGCGGGATCGGCGGTGAGTTCGCTGCGCACGCCGAGGCGCTCGAGCGCGAAACGCACCGAGGCGATGTTGGCGCCGCCGCTGTCGACGATGGCGAGCATCAGAGCACTCCCTTCGAACTCGGGATCTCGCTGCCCGCTCCGCGGGCGAGGGCCGGACGCAGCGCGCGACCGAAGCCCTTGAAGAGCGCTTCGACCATGTGGTGGGCGTTGTCGCCGGTCACCTTCAGGTGCACGGTCGCGGCGAGCGTGTCGCTGAGCGACTTGAAGAAATGAGCGACCATCTCGGTCGGCATCTCCCCGACGCGGTCGCGGGGGAACTCGGCCTCGAACACGAGCCAGGCACGCCCGCTGAGGTCGATCGCGACGTCGGCGCGCGCCTCGTCCATCGGCAGCACGAAGCCGTAACGGCCGATGCCGCGCTTGTCGCCCAGCGCCTGCCGGAGGGCCGTGCCGAGCGCGAGGCCGGTGTCCTCGATGGTGTGGTGCTCGTCGATGTGGAGGTCGCCGGCGCAGGTGATCGTCAGCG
>CAYYVB010000072.1:0-10935 GCA_964475035.1 uncultured Opitutaceae bacterium
GAGCCGCGGACGTTCGGCGCGAAGACCGCGATGCCCTGCGCGAGCAGCGCCTGGTAGGTGCTGTTGAAGGCCGGACGCTCCTGCCCCTCGGGTCCGCCGTGATAGCTCATGACGACGCGGCCGGGCGCGGTGAAATCCTTCGGCAGGTAAAGCCAGCCGCTGAGCTCGAGACCGTCGTGTGCGCGGTATTTGCGCAGCACCGGCGCGACCAGCGCGTCGAGGTCGACGCCGGCGTGCGGCGAACGCGTGAGCTGGCGGAACTGGCCCGCGGCCACGTCGAGCAGCCACACATCCGACGGACGCTTCGAGCCGGACGCGGAAAACACGAGCTGCGCGTCGTCGCGCGAGAACGCGAAGCCGCCCGCGATCTCCGAGGGCAGCGCCGGGCCGGGCGTGCGGCGGCCGGTGGCGAGGTCGAGGAACTCGAGCTCGTTGCGCCCGCCGGCGTTCCAGTTGAGCACGGCGGTGCGGCCGGACCAGTCGGCGGTCAGGGAGGCGAGCTCGGCGTCTTCGCGGCCGGCGAGGAACTCGGGCGCGGACGGCTGGCCCGCGGCGTCGAGCGTGATGCGGTAGAGCGAGATCATGTCGCGCTCGTGGTTGCCGCTGAAGAACAGCGTGCGGCCGTCGCGCGCGAACATCGCGCCGAAGCTCCCCGGGCCGGGCCACGGGGTGAGCAGCGTCTCGGCGCCGGTCTGCGTGTCCACGAGATAGAGGTCGTTGCGGCCGCGGCTCGCAACTTCGCCGACGACGGCGAGGCGGTTGTCCGGCGAAAGCGCGTTGAGGAAATTGATGCCCTTGCCCGCGCGCAGGAGCCGCGCGGTGCCGGCGTCGACGTCATGAAGGTAGACGTCGATGGCGGCGCCGTTGCGCTCGTTCGTGCCGTAGGCGAGGAAGCGGCCGTCGTCGCTCCAGCCGTAGAGGTTGCAATTCACCTTGCCGCCCGGCGTGAGGCGACGGAGGCCGGTGCCGTTGGGACGGAGGAGATAGACCTGCGAATTGAGCCCGCCGCCCGGCGCCATCGTGAATGCGAGCCAGTCGCCGCGCGGCGACCAGGTGACAGTGTTCACTTGGTCGTCGAATGCCGTCACCTGCACGGGCCAGCCGCCCTCGGTGGGCACGGTCCAGATCTGCGGGTTGCCGCTGAGGTTGGAGATGAATGCGACGGTGCGTCCGTCGGGCGAGAGCGCGGGCGAGCCGCAGGAGCCGATGCGCGCCATGCGCGCAATGGTGGCGGCGAGATCGGCGGAAGCGACCGGTTGCGCGGCCGGCTGGGCCGCGAGGGCGAGCGGCCACGCAAGGATGGCCGCGGTGCAACAGAGGAGGCGGACAGAAGCTTTCATGGGGCGGGCGGAAGCTAGCCGGGCGTGACTGCGAGGAAAACAAATAAGCTCGCTGGCGAAACGCGCGCACCGGGCTACGCTGCCGCCATGCTCGTGATCCGACGCATGGACGATGGTAAAAAATCCTACACGGCGATGTTCCTGCCGGGGGAGGAGCCGCGCGTGTTCCCGACCAGCGACCAGGAGCACGCCCGCATCATGCAGATTTTCAAACAGGACAAACCCTACGAGGGGGTCTGGAACGATTTCCGCGAATACCAGATCGGCCGCGACGCGGCGCAGAAGTAGCCGGAAGGCAGGTCTGGTTTCAACCGGACCCATGGACTCTCGCCGGCGCTTGGAGGGCGCGGCAGTAGCCGCGCCCTCCAGGAATCAGCGCCGTGGGGATCGCCGCAATCGACGTGGTATTACCGCGCCGCGTGGGCTTCGCACGCGCGGAGCACGCGCAGTGTGTTCGCGCCCCAGAGCTTCGCGAGGTGCTCATCGTTCCATCCGCGGGCGCGAAGAGCCCGGGTCAGGTTGGGATAATCGCTCACGTCGTCCAATCCCTGCACCCCGCCGCCGCCATCAAAATCGCAGCCGATGCCGACGTGGTCGATGCCGGCCACGGCGACCGCATGCTCGAGGTGCGCGATGTAATCTTCGAGCGTGCAAGGCGGTGCCGGGTGATCGCGGTCAATGCGCGCCCATTCGCCGGCGAACTGCGCACGCACCTCGGGCGTGAGGACGAGATCTTTCAACCTGAGCAGAAGCTTGGCGCCCTCCTCCGTTTGCCGGTTGCCCGGGTCGTTTTTGACGGCGATGGGCAGGGCGTTGATCTGGATGACGCCGCCGCTCGCCGCGAGGTCGCGCAGGAGATCGTCGCCGATATTGCGGGGATGATCGCAGATGGCGCGGCAACCGCTGTGCGTCAGCAAGGGAGGGGTCTTCGAGTGCTCGAACAGGCCGCGCAACGCGTCGTCGCTGGCGTGCGAGGCGTCGAGCGCGATGCCGAGCCGGTTGCATTCCGCCACCACCTCGCGGCCGAACGGACTCAATCCCGACCACTCCGGCGGCCGCGGATCGGTGGAGGAATCCGCGAGGTCATTGTGCAGCATGTGATTCAGCCCGAGCAGGCGCACCCCGAGCGCGTGGAATTTGGCGACATTGCCGGCATCAAGCCCGAGCGAGTAGCTGTTCTCGATGGCGAGATAGAACGCACGCTTGCCCTCGGCCTTGAGTCTGGGGCCATCGTCGGCGTGGAGCGCGACGGCGCAGTGGGAGGAATTTTGCGCGACGACCTCGTGAATCCGCGCGAAAACCGCGCACGCCTTCTCATGCGCCACCGCAAATCCGGCCGGCGTGCGCGCAGCCTGCGTGACAAACACCGCGAAACCCAAGGCATCGAGGCCACCCGCCATCATGCGGGGGAGGTCGCATTGCGAGCGGTCGACCGACCGGTCATGCCGCTGCCCGAAATCCCAGCCCTCGCGCAGCAAAGACGCCGTCGGCGTGTCGATGTGGGTGTCGAGGGTGAAAAAGCCCCCATGGGGATGCGGTGCGGCGGACATCCGGGGCAAGTTACGGGGCGGGGCGCGAGGCCCGCAAGGGGTTCTTTGGAACCAAAGACATCTGCGGAGTTGCGCTGCACCGCGCGGTGGTTTCTCTCGGGACCTCCCCATGTCCGCCCAAGTCGAAAACGTCGTCATCGTCGGCACCGGTTGCGCCGGTCTCACTGCCGCCATCTACACCGCTCGCGCCAACCTCCAGCCGCTCGTCCTCGAGGGCACGCTGCCCGGCGGCCAGCTCACCACCACGTCCGAAGTGGAGAATTTCCCCGGCTTCCCCGAGGGCGTCGATGGCTTCATGCTGATGCAAAACCTGCGCAAGCAGGCGGAAAAATTCGGCACGCGCTACCGCAGCGGCACGGTCACCGGCCTCGACACCTCGAGTTGGCCGCACACGCTTCAGCTCGCCGACGGCGAGATCAAGGCGAAGGTCGTCATCGTCGCCACGGGCGCCTCGCCGCGCATGACCGGCATCCCGGGCGAGAAGGAACTCTACGGCGGCAAGGGCGTCACGACCTGCGCGACCTGTGACGGCGCATTCTACCGCAACCTGGAGGTCGCGGTCATCGGTGGCGGCGACAGCGCCGCGGAAGAGGCGCTCTTCCTCACGCGTTTTGCGAGCAAGGTCTATCTGGTCCATCGCCGCGACACGCTGCGGGCCTCGAAGATCATGGCCGAACGCGCCACCTCGCACCCGAAGATCACCCCGGTTTGGGACAGCGTGCCCGTCGCCGTTGAAGGCGTCGAGGCCGGCGCCGTGAGCGGCCTGAAGATCAAAAACGTCAAGACCAGCATTGAGAGCGTGCTCCCCGTCAAAGGCATCTTCGTCGCCATCGGCCATGTGCCCAACACGGCGCCGTTCAAGGACGCGGTCGACACCGACGAAAACGGCTACTTCGTGCCGCTCGCCGGCTCGCAGGTGCGCACCAAGACACCGGGCGTCTACGTCGCGGGCGATTGCGCCGATCACGTCTTCCGCCAGGCCATCACGGCCGCCGGCATGGGTTGCCAGGCCGCGATCGAGGCCGAACGCTGGCTGGCCGAGCATGGCGGCTGACAAAATCCCGGCGCGTTACGCGCGACTCTGGGCCCGCTCCGACATACCCGCGGATTACGCCCGCGTGCGCGGACTGCCGCTGCAGCGCGAAGCGCGGCGTCTCGTCAAAGCCGGACGTTCTCCCGACGGCAAAATCGTGCGCCTCGCGCCCCGCGCGGCGGAAGCGTGGCAACGGATGCGCGACGCTGCGACCGCCGCCGGGCTGACCCTCGTGCCGCTCTCAGGATTCCGCAGCGTATCCCGCCAGGATCGGATCATCCGCCAGCATCTGAAAAACGGCCGCGCGCTTGACGACCTGCTGCGCTATGTGGCGGCGCCCGGCTGCAGCGAGCACCACACCGGTCGCGCGATCGACATCGGTTCGCCCGAGGCCGCCGCACACTTCGAGGCCAGCTTCGATCGCACGCGGGAGTATCGCTGGCTCAGGCGCCACGCGAGCGGGTTCGGCTTTCGTCTCTCCTACCCGAAGCGCAACCCGCATCGCATCGGCTACGAACCCTGGCACTGGTTCTACGTCGGTCGTCCCCGATGACGAATCCACCCCGCCGAAGCACCCGGCACCGGGGGCCTCATCTCAATCCTCGGCGGCAGGCCGCGTGGGGAGCGAGAGCGCTTTTTGCCACCACGGCGCCATCTCGGCGAGCGGGCGCGTCCACACGGCGCGGTGCAGCCGATCCATCGAGTCGGCGTCGGCGAGGAGCGCGGCTTTCTCGTGCGGTTTCAAAGCTGCCGGGCCTTCGCGCAGGAGATGCTCCTGCATGTGGCGGAAATACTCCGTGATGCGTTCCGCACGGCCGGGCCGGTCGCGGAGCTGGCAGCGGTGCATGGCATTCACGTAGGGATCGACGATCGCGGCCGTGAACGCCGCGTCGCGTCCCGCGAGCGCGGCCTCCGCCGGGTCCGCCTCACGGCCCGCGAGCGCCGCGTCGAGTTCACGCAACTCGGCGGGCGGATCGAGTTCGTCGGGCGTGGCGAAGAGTCCGGCCGCCCGCGCGGCCAGACCATGTCCGCGGCGCGCGGTGAGCGCGGAGAAGGGGATCGAGAGCATGAGCCCGATGAGCACGGGCGACATCCACGGCAGCAGGCCGGGCGCGAAAAGGGCGAGCACCACGGCCCAACCCGCGCCGATGAGCGTGTGGCCGCGATGGGTGTCGATCGCCTCGGCCCAGTTGGTGCGGTCCTCGGTGGCGCGGCGCTGCGTCGACCACTTCACGCCGCTGCCGAGGATGGTCACGACCACGAAGTGGGCGTGGAACAGCATCAGCATCGGCGCGAGCAGAGCGGAGAACAGCATCTCGAGCAGCACCCCTCCCATGACGCGGCCGAGGCCGCCGAAGCGCGCGAGTCCGCCGGGCGAGAGCGCCAGATCGAGGACGGCGAGGAGCTTCGAGAGGGAGAGCAGCACGAAGGTCGCGAGCGCCAGCACGGCGGCCTGCGCACCGGCACCGAGCCCGAGCAGGCCGGCGACGCCGGGCTCGGGCAGCCATGTCAGGCCGGTGAACTGGAAACCGACGACGACAAGCGTGCCGAGCACCAGCGAAATGAGCCAGAAGAGCGACGACGAGTAGGCGAGGATGCCCATCGCGAGATGGATGCGGCTGACGCTGCGCAACCCGCGCGCGAAGAGCAGCCACGTGTGCTGCAGGTTGCCCTGGCACCAGCGCCGGTCGCGCTTCGCGTAGTCGAGCAGCGTGGGCGGCGATTCCTCGTAGGAACCCTCGAGGCCGGGCGTCAGCCACACCTCGTAGCCGGCGCGGCGGAGCAGCGCGGCCTCGACGAAGTCGTGCGAAAGGATGCGTCCGCCGAAGGGTTCGCGTCCGGGCAGCTGCGGGAGCGCGCAGTGCTCGATGAAGGCTTTCACGCGGATGATGGCGTTGTGCCCCCAATAATTGCCCTCGCCCTGCTGCCAGTAATTGAGCCCGGCGAGGAAGATCGGGCCGTAGAGCCGCGCGGAGAACTGCAGCACGCGCGCGAAGAGCGTCTCGGCGCGCATCAGCACGGGCGCGGTCTGCACCAGGCCGGCCCGCGGGTTCTGCTCCATCAGGCGCACGAGAGTGACGATGGTGTCGCCCGACATGACGCTGTCCGCGTCGAGCACGACCATGTAACGGTAACGCCGGCCCCAGCGGCGGAGGAAGTCGCCGAGGTTGCCGGCCTTCTTGTTCGAGTTGAGCCGGCGGCGGCGGTAGAAGATGCGGCCGCGCGCGCCGAGTTCGCGGCTGAGCGCGACCCACGCGAGTTCCTCCTTCACCCACTGGTCGGGGTCGGTGGAGTCGCTCAAGACATAGAAATCGAAATGCCCGAGGTGGCCGGTGCGCTCGAGGGAGCGGTAGATCGCGCGCAGGCCGGAGAAGACGCGGCCGACCTCCTCGTTGTAGACGGGCAGCACGATGGCGGTGGGCGCGAGCGGCACGGTTGACGGATCGTCGGGCAGGGTGCGGAGGATCGTCGCGCGGTCGCCGCGGCCGCGGCGCGCGAGGAAGCCGAAGAACGCCTGCGACGCCCCGAAGGCCAGCAGGCCGAATAGCAGCGTGAACAGCGCCCACACGGCGAACGCGGAACCTTGGAGCGGCATGCCCCAGAGCAGATCGCCCATGAGGAACGACCCGCTGCCGGTGACGAGCACGACGAAGGTCACCACGCCCGTGCGGCGCCGCGTGATGCGCGAGGGCGAGCGCAGCTCGAAATCCAGCAGCGGCACTTTCCAGCGGAAACCCATGGTCAGAAGCGGACGGCGTAGAACGCCGCCGCGAGCGCGCCGAGATAGAGCAGCCAGGTGGCGATACCGCGCAGGAACGGCCACTTGTCGAAGGTGCGCCACGTCGTGTCGGCGACCTCGGACACGGGACCGAGGTCGATCGGACGCGGCGTCATGGTGGAAAATTCGAGATCGGGTCCGGCCTCGAGGTAGGTGGCGCGCAGCTCGGCCGCGAGCGCGGGCGGCGGTTCCTCGGCGCGGAGAAAATGTTCCGGCCAGCGCTGCGGGATGGCGGCGAGCTGCACGGCGGCGCGTTCGTGCGCGAGACGGCGGCCAGGGCCTTCCCGCTCGTCGAGTCCGACGATGTGCTGGATCCAACCCTCGATGAGCATGATCGCGGCGTCACCGGCGAGCTCGACGGGCGGAACGTCGGGTTGCTCGGCGTGGCGTTCGCGGGCGAAGCGCAGCACTTGCGCCGTGAGTTCGTCGAGCGCGGCGGGGGCGACGCCATGCGCGCGCAGGTAACCCTGCACGCGGTCGCGTGCCTCGGCCCACGCCGCCGGATCGGCGACGGTGTCGGGAGAGTTCATGGCTGCCAGCTCATCGCCCAAGTCTCGCTGAGCGGGCGATCGCCGAGCCGGAGGCGCGCGCGCAACTCGGAGTTCGCCGCGCCGGCATCGGCGCGCACGACAAGCACGAGCCGCCACGAGCCGTCGTGCGGGTTGGGGACGACCTGCGAATGTTCGATCTGCGCCGGGCCCGAGACGGTGACGTCGGCCTCGACGGCGGCCTCGGGCGCGGCGAGCGCGGCGGGGATGCCGGTGAAGTCGACGACGAAGCGCGCGCGGCCGGCCTCGTGGCCTTGGCGGGTGGAGCGGACCCAGCCGGGCGGGCCGCCGAAGGTCGGGGCACCGGTCCAGTGCAGGCGCCACGCGAGCTCGAGCGGTTCACCGGGCTCGGGCAGCCGGTCGGGCACGAAGAAGGCGGTGATGTTGTCGTGATATTCGTCCTTGGTCGGGATCTCGACGAGGCGCACGCGGCCGGTCGGCCAGGGGCCGACGGCTTCGACCCACAGGCTGGGTCGTGCGTGATAATAGGCTTCGAGGTCCTCGTAGTTGCGGAAATCGCGGTCGCGCTGCAGCAGGCCGAAGCCCGCGAGGTTTCCGACGGGAAAATCCGTGCGGAGCAGGCCGGGCGGATTGACGAGCGGTCGCCACGTGCGTGCGCCGTCGGCTGCGGCGACGAGCAGGCCGTCCGAGTCGTGGACCTCGGGACGGAAATCGCCGCCGCGATTTGCCGAGCCCTCGCCGAACCAGAACATGCTGCTCATCGGGGCGAGACCCGGCAGTGCGACCGCGCGGCGGAAGAACAGCGTCGCCCGCACATCGATGAGCGTCGTCTCGCCCGGCGTGACCACGAAGGTGTAGGCGCCGGTGACGCTCGGGCCTTCGAGCAGCGCGTGGAGCGTGAGCGTGGTGGCGTCGGGCGCGGCCGGTTTGCCGAGCCAGAACTCGATGAAGCCGGGAAACTCCTCGGTGTCGGGTCCGCCGGCGTTGAGCGCGAGGCCGCGGGCGGAGATGCCGTAACGATGATCCTTGCCGAGCGCGCGGAAGTAACTCGCGCCAAGGAAAGAGATGACCTCATCCCACTTGTCGGGGTGGTTGAGCGGATGGATGACGCGGAAGCCCGCGTAGTTGAGTCCGCGCCGGCTCCAGAACGACGGCTTCAGATCTTGGTAGTCGAAAAATTTTCCGGAAAACGGAATCGGCTGCGCGTGCGTGGCGGTGAACTCGTTCAACTCAACCGTGCGGGTGAACAGGTAGCCCGGGTGGAAGAACTGCACTTGGAAAGGCAGCCCGTCCGTCCGCCAGAGCGAAGCATCAGGCTGGAAAAGAATCCGCCGATACTCGTCGTAGCCGAGTTTGCGGAAGAAGGAGGTAACTTGCTCGCGCGGCGTCTCGTGCGGCTCCTGCGCGATTTCAGCGGCGATGCGTTTCACGAAATCGTGGTTCACGGCGACACGCTCGACCGCCGCGAGGCGGACGGCACACGTGAGGAGAAGCAGGTGGGCCACGAGGATCGCGGCGCGGGTAAGGTGGAAATTCATCCAACCAACGCGGCTACAGATACGGAGGGAAAGGCTCCATCCGATTTTTCGGTCGAGGCGCTTGAGTCGAAGATGTTCAGGGGTATCAAAAGTATTTTAAGCTTAAACTGTATTTTTGGCCGCTTGTTGCGGATGCAAAATACTACTCGCTAAATCTTGCCCATGATGATGATGCGCGCCTTTCATCCCAAACTTAACGCGCGCAGTTAGATTTAGAATAATTCTAATTCCTACTTGAAACCGAGTCCCAAGTGGCTTCGGTTATCCGCTCCACTGCCATGTCCTCCCCTACTGAATTTCCCGCCGCCCTCGCGAAACGTCTCGCCGAGAGCGGCCTCCGCCCCACCCCGCAACGCGAGGTGGTTTTCAAGGTCATCCTCGAAAAACGCGATCACCCGACAGCAGACGAGATCTTCGCCCGGGTGAAATCACAGATGCCGACCATCTCGCTGGCTACCGTCTACAACTGCCTGGAGACGCTCGTGCAGAACGGCCTCGTGCGGCAGGTGAACTTCGAGCGCGCGCCCACGCGCTATTGCCCAAACCTGCACGAACACGCGCATTTTCACGACGAGACGACCGGTGAAGTCCACGACATCGAGGTCCCGTCCGAACTTCTCGCTCAACTTCGCGCCGTGCTGCCCGACGGCTACGACGCCTCGTCGATCGAGCTGAGTTTCCGAGGCTCAGCCCGCGGCCTCGGCGCCGACGTCACCACACGCAACTGATTGCGGCCTCACTCCCTTTCACACCACCCACCTGAATTGAGTTTTCAAAAAATGAGCTCCCTCGAAATCAAAGACCTCCACATCAGCATCGGCGAGAAGCCCATCGTCAAGGGCCTCAACCTGACGATCAGGCAGGGCGAAGTGCACGCCATCATGGGCCCGAACGGCACCGGCAAGAGCACGCTCGCCAAGGCCATCGCCGGCCACCCGGATTACACCATCACCGGCGGCGACGTGCTGATGGACGGCCAGTCGATCCTCGCCATGGAAGTCGACGAGCGCGCGCGCAGCGGCCTCTTCCTCGCCTTCCAATACCCGAGCGAGATCCCCGGCGTCTCCATCGCCAACTTCCTCCGCGCCGCCGTCCAAGCCCGCATGGCCGAGGGCGAGGAACTCGACGCCACCGCCTACTACAAGCGCCTCTACTCCAAGATGGACATGCTCAAGATCGACCGGAAGTTCACCTCCCGCTCGGTCAACGAGGGCTTCTCCGGCGGCGAGAAGAAGCGCTGCGAGATCCTCCAGATGGCGATGCTCGAGCCGAAGTTTTCCGTCATGGACGAGACCGACTCCGGCCTCGACATCGACGCGCTCCGCATCGTCTCCGAGGGCGTCAACGCCCTCCGCGGCGCCACGCTCGGCATCCTGCTCATCACGCACTACCAGCGCCTGCTGAACTACATCGTGCCCGACTATGTCCACGTCATGTGGGACGGCCGCATCGTGAAGAGCGGCGACAAATCCCTCGCTCTCGAGCTCGAAGCCAAGGGCTACGACTGGGTGAAGAAGGAACTCGTCAAAGCCTGAGCCGGCAGGGCGAACCGTCCCGGTGAGCCGCGGCTCGGCGAGACTCCTCGCCCCACCTCAAACCATCCAAACATTTCTTTTCCATGAAACCTCCGAGTGAAACCGACGCCCTCGACACACCCGTCGAGAATCCCGTCGCCGGCATCGACCAGTCCGTCGGCGACTTCAAATACGACGTCGCCTATGAATTCGACGCCGGCACCGGCCTCACCGAGCAGACCGTCCGCTACATCTCCTCCGTCAAGAAGGAGGCCGACTGGATCCTCGATTTCCGCCTGCGGGCGCTGAAGACCTTCCTCGAAAAACCCATGCCCACGCACTGGGCGACGAAGGATCTCGAGAACATCAATTTCGACAAGATCCGCTATTACCTCGCCAGCGGCCAGAAGCCGAAGCGCACGTGGGACGAAGTCCCCGAGGACATCAAGCGCACCTTCGAACGCCTCGGCATCCCCGAGCAGGAGCGCAAGTTCCTCGCCGGCGTCGAGGCCCAGTTCGACTCCGAGGCCGCCTACTCCAACATCAAGGAGGCCGTCTCCAAGCAGGGCGTCATCTTCGTCAACTCCACCGAGGGCCTGCGCGAGCACCCCGAACTCTTCCGCAAGTGGTTCGGCAAGGTCATCCCGACCGGCGACAACAAGTTCTCCGCCC
>CAYYVB010000073.1:0-10927 GCA_964475035.1 uncultured Opitutaceae bacterium
TGTCGGCGCTGTCGAGCGCGACGAAGATCGGCACGTCGCCGATGATGCCCACGCGCCGTTCGAGCGCGTAGCGGCGGAGGCGGTCCCATTGGCCGAAGAAGAGGTATTGGTAGAACGCGTGCCGCTCCGCCTCGTTTTGCACGGAGCGCGGCAGCGTCGCGCGCAGGCCGGCGCCCCAGCGGCGGAATTCCGCGGGCCACGTCGTCCAAGCCCGTCCGCCGAAATGCGCCTTGAGCGCCATGAAGTCGGCGAACGGCTCGAGCCAAGTCTGGTTGTCGCGGCGGAAGCGTTTGAATGAGCCGAGCGAGTCGCACTCGTCGGCCCCGGAGGCGAGGAAGCGGTCGCTCGCGAGCGCGAGCACGGACCAGAAGCGCTGGTAAAGCTGGCCGTAATCGACGTGGCCGGCGGGCAGCGCGCGCAGCGGCGCGAGCTCAGGGTCGGTGAGCAGGCCGGCGTCGCGCAGATCGGAGAGGTCGATGAAATAGGGGTTGCCGGCGCGGCCGGAGAAGAGCTGGTAGGGCGAATCGCCGTAACCGGTCGGGCCGATGGGGCAGATCTGCCAGTAGCGGACGCCACCGGCGGCGAGGAAGTCGACGAAGGCGCGCGCGCTGGCGCCGACGTTGCCAATGCCGAAGGCGCCCGGGAGCGAAGTGACGTGCGCGAGCACGCCGGCGGAGCGGGTGTTGAGCCAGGTGGAGGGGAAGGCGTCCATCTCAGCGAAGATTAAGGGTCCGGTTTCCGGGTTCATCGGCGACGGTGACGGTCCGGGACCCGTCGGCGCCGTGCAGCACGATTTCGAGGACTCGTGCGGGCGGGCGGTAGGCGCCGTCCCTTTCAAGGTGAAGCGCACCGTCGGCGTAACGGAAGCGGGTGCGCAGGTAGTCGCCGTCACGGTGCCGTTGCGTGAGCCCGTCGTCCTCGTAGAGTTCTCCGGTCGCGCGGCCGTCGGCGTCGGGATAAATGTCGAGGCGGATCGGATCCCAGCGGTGTTCGAAGACGTGGTTCATCGCGCGGGTGCTCGGGAGGATGCTGCCGCCGCGCACGTAGAGCGGGAGATGGTCGAGCGGCACGGGCGTGGTGATGACCTCGCCGCCGGCGACGGCGCGGCCGGTCCAGTAATCATACCACGGGCCGGCGGGCAGGTAGACGTCGCGGCTGCGCTGGTCGCGGCGAAGCGCGGGCGCGACGAGCAGCGTGTCGCCGACCATGTATTGGTCGTCGAGGTTGCGCGTGCTGGCGTCCTCGGGGAAGTTGAGCACGAGCGGACGGAAGACCGGCAGGCCGGTGCGGTGCGCTTCCTCGACCGTGGTGTAGAGGAAGGGCAGGAGGGCGTAGCGCAGCTTGAGGTATTTCCGGATGATCGCCTCGGCGTGCGCGCCGTGGCGCCACGGCTCGTTGTCGTATTGGTCGATCGAGGTGTGGTTGCGCAGGAACGGCGTGAAGATCGACGTCTGGTAGGCGCGGACGAGCAGCTCGGCGTCGGCGCGGTCGGTGTAGCCGGGGATGTCGGCGCCGACGAAGGTCTGCCCGGAGAGGCCGAGCGAGGTGAACATCGGGATGTTCAGCGCGACGGCGTCGAAGGTCGCGTGATTGTCGCCCGTCCATTTCGCGGCATAGCGCTGGATGCCGGCGTAGCCGGCGCGGGAGATGACGAAGGGACGCAGTTCGGGGCGGAGGCATTGCGCGCCTTCGTAGGTCGCGCGTGCCATGGTGAGCGCGAAGATGTTCCGGTTCTTCGCGTAGGTGCTGCGCTGGCCGAGGTCGTCGAAGACCACGTCGGCGTGCTTCGCGCCGGTCTGGTCGAGGAAATCCGACGGCTCGTTCATGTCCGTCCAGAGCCCGGCGACGCCTTGGTCGAGGAGCGTGTGGTGCAGGTCGCCCCACCACCGGCGGGCGGCCTCCTTGGTGTAGTCGACAAAGACCGAGTCTCCGGGCCAGACCTTGCCGACGAAGAGCGAGCCGTCCGCGCGACGCAGAAAGTGGTCCTGCGCGACGCCCTCTTGATAGACGGAGTAAGACTCGTCCTGCTTCACGCCCGGATCGACGATGGCGATGGTGTGCACGCCTTGGGCGGCGAGGCGGCGATGCATCGCCGCGGGATCGGGGAAACGCGCGCGGTCCCACGTGAAGACGCGGTAGCCGTCCATGTAATGGATATCGAGGTGCAGCACATCGAGCGGCAGGTCGCGTGCGCGGTATTCGCGCACGACGCGCTCGACGGTGGCCTCGGGATAATAGCTGTAGCGGCTCTGGTGGTGGCCGAGCGCCCAGAGCGGGGGCAGCGGCATGCGGCCGGTCAGCTCGGTGTAGCGACCGACGATCTTCTTCAGCGCCGGGCCGTGGAAGTAGTAATAATCGAGCACGCCGCCGTCGGCCGAGTATTCGGCGGCTTCCTGCGAAAGGTGGCCGAACTCGAAGGTCGAGCGGTGGGAGTTGTCGAAGAAGAGGCCGTAGCCGCGGCCTTCGTCGAGGCCGAGGTAGAACGGGATGCTCTGGTAGAGCGGATCGGTGCCCTCGACGTATTTGAAGGCATCGGTATTCCACATGACAAACTTGCCGCGGCGCTTGTCGAGGCGCGCGGCCTTCTCGCCGAGGCCGTAGAAGTGCTCGTCGAAGCCGAGCTGCTTGCTCGCGCCGATGCGGCCGGATTGCGGCTCGCGGGCGATCGGGCGTTGGTCGGCGTTGAAGACGCGGCCGGTGGCGGCGTCGCGGAAAGAAACGAGCAGCGGGGAGCGGCGAATGACGACCTGCAATTCGCCCGTGTCGAGCGTGAGCGCGTCGGCGGTCTCCGCGACGGTGAACGCGACCTGCGGCCAGTCGGTCTTGGCAATGGCCCAGGAGTGGTCGAGCGCGGCGGGTTGTCCGGCGAACTGCGCGCGGACGCGCACGAGATCGGGGGCGAGGATGGAAATGCTGACGCTCGAGCCGTCGGCACACGCGAGACTGACGCCGCGCTCGGTGCGGGCGGAGGACGCGACGTCGCCGATCGGGATCAGCGGGCGTTCATCGGCAGCGACCAGGGTGGCGGGGCCGACGAGGAGCGTGGTGGCGAGGGCACACACGAGGGAACGCAAAAGGGACGGAGTCATGCGGCGGAGATCGGGGAGCGGTCGGATCGTTCGGTCGCGCCAAGCGCAGGCCGCGAATTATCCGCCCGGCCGCAAAGCTAACAGAAGGGGAGGGAGGCGGAGAGAACGCGGCCACCAGTGGAATGCTGGTGGCCGCGGAAGAGACGAACGGGAGACTGAGTCCCGGAACTTAGAACTTGTAGGACGCGCCCAGACCGTAGGAGGCGCCGTAATACTGGTAGTTGATCACGCGACGGGGATCGTTGTTGTCGTAGGTGATCAGCGGCTCGTTGTTCAGGTTGTAGGCCTCGGCGAAGATCGTGAGACCCTTGAGCGGACCGTTCTCAAACGTGTAGCTGACCTGGCCGTCGATCTGGCTTTCCGGCTGGGCGACGGAGAAGCCGCCGTTCGGGTTTACGTCGCCGCTGGGGCTCGGAACGCCGAAGGTGGTGATGTATTGGCGGCTCTCGGAGCGGTAGCGGTTGCTCAGGCGGGCGGAGAAACCATGGCGCTCGTAGTAGACGGTGGCGTTGGCGACGTGGCGCGAGAGGCCGGCGATGGGCGCGGTGCCGTTGCCGGGGCCCCAGGGCGAGACGGAGCTGTCCGTGTAGGCGTAGCTCATGATCAGGCCGAAGCCCTTGATGTTCTCGCTGAACATCTCGGAGGCGATGGAGAGCGTGGCTTCCATGCCCTTGATGCTGCCTCCCTGGCCGTTGACCGGCTGGGAGATGATGCCCTGACGGAGGGCGGGCTCGGGACCGGCGAGCACCGGGTAACCGGCGAAGCTGGCGATGGACTGCTGCTCGTAGATGAAGTTCTTCAGGTTCTTCACGAAACCGGCGAGGGCGAAGTAGCCGCGGTTGTCCTTGAAGTAGTGCTCGAGCGAGAGGTCGAACGAGTCGGAGAGCCAGGGGCGGAGCTTGCTGTTGCCGCCGCCGCCGCTCCACGGGCTGTTCTGGAGGGCGGTCGCCGCCGCGTTGGCGGGATTGTAGCCCCAGGTGCGCGAGGCGCGGAGGTCGAAGAGGCGCGGGCGGGCCATCTGGCGCGCGACGCTCATGCGGATGAAGCTCGTGTCGGCGATCTTGAAGTTGAGGTTCAAGTTCGGCGTGATGGTCCAATACTTGTCGCCGTCGGTGACCGCGGTAAGGGTGGTGCCGTTGGCGGAGAAACCCTTGGACGACTGATCGGTGTGGATGGCGCGGACGCCGAGGTTGCCGGTCACGGGGGTGTCACGGAACTTCGTGTCGATGTTCAGCATCGCGTAGTATTGGGCGACCTTTTCGCGGATCTGGTAACGGTTCGCCACGATGCCGGTGTCGAGGTTCGGCGTGAACGCCCAGATGCCGGAGGCGAACGCGGCGAGCGGATCGTAGGCGTAGATCTGGCCGAGGCCCATAAAGCTCATGTCGGTCTGGCCGACGCTGGCGGGCATGGGCAGCGTGTTGGCGCCGTTGGCGGGCGAGATGTAGCCGGAGGGGCTTTCACCGTCGCGCTTGTAGCGGTCGGTGTAGACCACGCCGAGGTCGACGGACTTGAAGCCGAACTTCTCGAGCTCGTGGCTGGTGGCGATGCGGGCCTGGCCGAGTTCGTCGAAGGCGCGGAAGAACTTCTGGTAGCCGTGCATGCCGCCGCCGGGGATGTTGGTCGGGCCCCAGCCTTGCGGGTCGGAGAGGCGGAGGACGCTGCCGTCGGCGTAGCTCTTGGTGGTGGTGAGCTGCGGGATGCCGCCGGGGATCAGGTTGACGCGGACGCTGTCCGCCGTGGTGAAGGGCGTGCCGCGGAAGCTGACGCCGGACCAGGTCTCGAGGTTCTGGTCGGTGCGCTCGATCTTCGAGTAGCCGAAGTCGACTTCGACCGGCCAGGCGGACTGCTTGCCGAACTTGAAGTTGGCGCCGAGGGCGATCGGGTCGGCGGTGCGGCGGAAGACGTCGTTGCGGACCACAGGCATGACGTTGTTGAAGGTCATGCTGGGCACATAGCCGCCGCTGGCGGTGTAGCCGGGGACGGCCGAGGCGCCGGACCACCAGAGCGGAATCTCCATGCCGCGGAGGAGCTGCTTCTCCTCGAAGTCGGCCTGGTAGACGTCGAATTTGAACTCCATGTTGTCGTTCGGACGATATTGCACGACGCCCATGAGAGCGGTGCGGTCGAGGATGGAGTTGCGGACGTAGGACTTGGTGCCGCCGAGGACGTAGTTGTTGCCGCCGTCGGTCGGGTAACCCCACGCTTGGAACTGCTGGCCGGCCCAGGGCGAGCTGACGACCGAGAGGCCGAGCGCGACGCCGAGTTTGCCGTCCATGAACTGGTCGACGTAGGTGAAACCGGTGCGGTAGCCGGTGTCCTTGACGCCCGGGGTCAGCTGGCCGAGCTCATTGAACTGGTAATGCGCGTAAACGGCGACCTGGCGCTGGCTGCGGTCGAGCGGGCTGATCGTCTGCATGTTGATCGTGCCCGCGAGGCCCTGAGCCGCGAGGTTGGCCTGCGCGGTCTTGTAAACCTCAACCTGGTTGAGGAGGTCGGCCGGGTATTGGTCGAACTCGACGCCGCGGTTGAGGTTGGTGGACACCTGCTCGCGGCCGTTGAGGGTCGCGATGGAGAAGTCGGGATTCAGGCCGCGGACGCTGATCTGCTGCGCGCGACCGTTGGTGCGCTGCGCGGCGAGACCGGGGAGGCGGGTGAGGGTGTCGGCGATGGAGACGTCGGGCAGCTTGCCCAGGTCCTCGGCGGCGATCACCTCCATGATGAGGTTGGCGTTCTGCTTCTTTTCCGCGGCAGCCGCGAGGCTGCCGGCGAAGCCGGCGCGAACGGTGAAGGCGTCGAGGACGACGACATCGTCCTTCTCCTTCTTTTGCTCCTCGGTTTCTTCATTGTTCGCCTGTTGGGCGGACACCATCAAGGCCGACTGCGCAAGCAGCAGGCCGGCGACCAGGCCTCGGAAGAGGCGCCGGCGCGACAACGGATCGATATGTTTGCTCGTGTGCATGGGTAGGTAACAGCGGGTGGGAAACGCGTGTGTCTGAAGGGGTGGGGGACCACCCCGGCTATGGGATGAGGCAACCCGGAGCGCGCGGAAGTCGCGATGTCGATTGGGCGCAGAAAACCGAGATGGTTCGGACAACTCTTAGGTAGGGTGCGCAGGCTTTGCGATTTCCTGTGCAGGTGCTGTCCTCGCGCGCCGCGGGGCGGTTTTTAGAGGGAAAATCCCGCGTCAAGCATCCAAGGCGCGCGACGGCCGCAGCAGGGGGTGTCGCCGGGCGGCGGGCGCGTTTTGTTCCGGCGACCTAAGTTTTCTCTCACCCAAAGAAGGTTTCTCCCCGCCGCGCCGTTTGACCGTCGATCGCAGGCCGGCATCCTCGTGCTTGCTGATGATCCCCCCAACCCTGCTTCGTTCCGCCGGCTGGGCGACCGTGTTCGCCTTGGCGGCGCTCGCCCTTGTCCGTGTCTCCGCCGCCGTTCCGGCCGCGCCCGTCTCCGTGCCGCGTTATACGCATCCCGGCACCGGCCAGACGTTCTACTTCGTTTTGACCGACCGTTTCGCCAACGGCCGCACCGACAATGATACCGGCGGCCACCCCGGCGGACCGAACGACCACGGCTTCGACCCCACGCGCATCTCGCATTACCATGGCGGCGATTTCGCCGGCCTCACTGCGCACCTGGATTACCTGCAGCAACTCGGCATCACCGCCGTGTGGGTGACGCCGCCGTTCAAAAACAAGCCCATGCAGCAGGGCACGGCCGGCTACCACGGCTACTGGACGCTCGATTTCACGCAGATCGATCCGCACCTCGGCACGAACGACGAATACCGCGAGTTCATCCGCCAGGCGCACGCGCGCGGGATGCGGGTGTTCATGGACATCATCACGAACCACACCGCGGACGTGATCCAATACCGCGACGGCAACTTCAACTACCGCACCATCACCGAGTCGCCCTACCGTGACGCGCAGGGCCGGCCGTTCAAGATCGGCGACGTCGCCTACAACGGCCTCAACGATCCCGCGCTGTTCCCCTCGCTCGACGCGGAGCGCAGCTTCGCCTTCGTGCCCGACGTGCCTGCCGCCGAGCGCGACGCGAAGACGCCCGCCTGGCTCAACGACGTCACGCTCTACCACAACCGCGGCAACACGTCGTTCATGGGCGAAAACTCCGTGCACGGCGACTTCGTCGGCCTCGACGACCTCTTCACCGAGCACCCGCGCGTCGTGCGCGGCCTGATCGACGTTTTTTCGCAGTGGCTCGAGTTCGGCATCGACGGCTACCGCATCGACACGGTGCGCCACGTGAACAATGAGTTCTGGCAGGCCTTCAGCCCCGCCATCCGCGCCCGCGCCCGTGAGCTCGGCCGCCCTGACTTTCTCCAGTTTGCCGAGGTCTACAACGACGCCGGCGATCCTGCCGTGCTGGCGGAATTCTCCACCAACGTCGTGCCGATCGATACGACGCTCGACTTCGGCTTCTTCGCCGCCGCGCGCCGCTTCGTTTCGCAGGCCGGCACGTCCGCCGCACTCGCGGATTTCTTCATCCGCGACGACTACTACACCGATCACGACAGCAACGTCCACTCGACCACGACCTTCCTCGGCAACCACGACGCAGGCCGCTTCGGCTACTTCCTGCGCGAGGACAACACCGGCGCCACGCGCGACCAGCTCGAGCAGATGGTCAAGCTCGGTCACGGCCTGCTCTACCTCGCGCGCGGCCAGCCCGTCATCTATTACGGTGACGAACAGGGCATGATCGGCCGCGGCGGCAACGACATGCAGGCCCGCGAAAGCCTCTTTGCCTCGCAGGCGCCAGACTTCCGCGACGCGCCGTTGCTCGGCACGACGCGCACCGGCGCCGACGACAAATTCGACCGCACGCATCCGTTCTACCGCTTCTTCGCCCAACTCGGCCGGCTTCGCGCCGAGCACGCCGCGCTGCGCACGGGCGCGATGATCCCGCGACTCACGACCGCACCGCACGTCGCCGCCTTCTCGCGCGTCGAGCGCAGCGAGCGCGTCGAGTATCTCGCGGTCTTCAACAACTCCCGCACCCAAACCGCGCGCGTCGCGGTGCCGACCAGTCAGCCGGCCGGTTCGCGTTTGGCGGCGCTCTTTGCCTCGATTTCGCCCGAAGAAATGCCTGACGGCACGCTCACCGTCGCCGTCGACGGCACGGTCGAAGTGGAAATTGCGCCGCTGCAATTCGCAGTCTGGCGCGCCGAGCGTCCGCTGGCCCAGTCGGGCGGGGAACTCGCCGTCGTTGTGACCACGCCGGTCACCGGGGGCGAATTTGCGACCGGTTCACGCGAAATCGACGGCTTGAAGTTCCCTCTCCGTCGTGAACTCCGCGCCGAAGTCACGGGCGGCGACGGCGTGGGCGAGATGACGTTCGCGCTGCGCCGCAACTCGCGGCCGGAACAGCTCGACTACCTTGGCACGGATGACAACGCGCCTTATCGCATCTTCTGGAGCCCGCCCGCCGACCTCGCGCCGGGCGAGAGTTTCGAAATCATCGCCACCTTCAACGACCTGCGCGGTCGCACCGCCGCGGCGCAGGTCGGCGGACTCACGCTCAAACCGACGAAGGACCAGCAGGGCATAGCGCATGCGCGCACGCCCATGATCACCCGCGCACCCCTGGCGCAACAAGTCATCGCCGGGGCGCCGCTCACGCTCAGCGTGACCGCCGAGGGCAGCGGGCCGTTGGAATATCACTGGCTGCGCAACGGCGAGATCATCCCCGGCGCCACGTCCGCAACCCTGGAGATCGCCTCGGCCTCGCTCGCCGACGCCGGCACCTATCGCGTCATGGTCCGCAACGTGGCGGGCACGGCGCTCAGCGCCGAAGCGGTCGTGCGAGTCGCGTTGCCGTCCGAAGGCGGCGCGACGGTCGAGCGGCATGCGGCGTTTCCCTCACGGCATGTCGCCGCGCGCCATGTCGATGTCTGGCTGCCGCCCGGTTATGCGAAAGACACGTCGGCCCGTTATCCGGTGATCTACATGCACGACGGGCAGAACTTGTTCGACCCCGCCGGCCCCTTCGGTTCGTGGCGCGTGGATCAGGCGATGCTCCGTCTGATGGCGGCCGGCGAAGTGCCGCCGGCGATCATCGTCGGCGTCTGGAACACGCCCGCGCGCTTTGCCGAATACATGCCGCAGCAGGCGACGTCGGACGCGGTGCTGGCGAAGATCCTCACGCAGTTCCGGCAGCCGGCGGCGCGGTTGCAGTCGGATGCCTACCTGAAATTTCTCGTCGAGGAAGTGAAGCCGTTCATCGACCGCACCTATCGCACGCAGCCGGATCGCGCGCACACGTCGGTGATGGGCTCTAGCATGGGCGGTCTGATCTCCGCCTACGCGCTGGTGCAATATCCCGAGGTGTTCGGTGGCGCGGGCTGTGTCTCGACGCATTGGCCCGCGGGAGATGGGGTCGTGATCGACTATCTCGCTGGCCGGCTGCCGCCGCCGGGCTCGCATCGGTTCTATTTCGACTTCGGCACCGCGACACTCGATGCGACCTACGAACCCTTCCAACAGCGCATGGACGCCGTGATGCGCGCCGCCGGTTACGCCGAGGGCAAGCTCTGGCAGACGAAAAAATTCGAGGGCGCTGAGCACAACGAGACGGCGTGGCGGGCGCGCGTGCACCTGCCGCTGAAATTCCTCCTCGCCCCCTGAACGCCGCCGTTCCCCCCGCTTTCGCCCCATGTCCTCCTCCTCTTCTCCTCAGCTCGGCTCGGTCGTCCTGATCAGCGCCGTGGCCGCCCTTGGCGGCTTTCTCTTCGGTTTCGACAGCGGTGTCATCAATGGCACCGTGTCCGCGCTGACGGCCGCCTTCGGCTCGAGCGCGGCGGTGACCGGATTCAACGTCGCGTCGATGCTGCTCGGTTGTGCGGGCGGCGCCTTCATCGCCGGACGCACGGCGGACCGCTTCGGGCGGAAGAAGACGCTGATCTTCACCGCGGTCATCTTCGCGATCAGCGCTTGGGGCTCGGGCATCGCGGGCGGATCGGTGGAGTTCGTGCTCTATCGCCTGCTCGGCGGGTTTGCCGTCGGTGCGGCCAGCATCATCTGCCCGGCCTACATCGCCGAGATCGCGCCGCCGCAGCACCGCGGCTGGCTGGCGACGCTGCAGCAGCTCGCGATCGTGCTGGGTTTGTTCGCGGCGTTCCTGAGCAATTTCCTCATCGCACATTTCGCGGGAGGCGCGGCCGCGGTGTGGTTCGGCGGTTTCCAAGCGTGGCAATGGATGTATTGGGGCGAGATCCTCCCGTCGGTCGTGTTCTTCGTCGGTCTGCTCTTCATTCCCGAATCGCCGCGTTACCTGGTCGCCGCCGGGCGGGCCGAGGAGGCGACGAGTGTCCTCGCTCGCCTGTCGGATGAGACGACCGCTCGCCTGTCCGTGGGCGAGATCCAGCGCACGCTCGACGCGTCGCACCGGCCGTCGCTGCGCGACCTGTTCGACAAGGTCTCGGGGCGGCTGCATCCGATCGTGTGGGTCGGCCTCGCGATCGCGGCGCTGCAGCAGCTCGTGGGCATCAATGTGGTGTTCTACTATGGCGAGGTGCTTTGGCGCGCGGCGGGTTTTTCCGAGAGCGATGCGCTCAAGATCAACCTCATCGGCGGCACGATCAACGTGGCGTCGACCTTCGTGGCGATCGCGCTGATCGACCGGCTGGGGCGCCGGCCGTTGCTGCTCATCGGGTCGGTGGGCATGAGTGTGTTCCTCGGGATCATGGCCGTGTTGTTCGCGCGCGCGGAAATCGGCGCGGATGGGAACCTGCTGCTGAGTTCGGCTGAGGGCACGACGGCG
The DNA here is from genome assembly GCA_964475035.1 of uncultured Opitutaceae bacterium. Taxonomy (GTDB): domain Bacteria; phylum Verrucomicrobiota; class Verrucomicrobiia; order Opitutales; family Opitutaceae; genus Didemnitutus. The sequence continues at coordinate 10,872 of CAYYVB010000073.1, forward strand.
TTGATCGCCGCGAACCTCTACATCGTGGCCTTCGGCATCTCGTGGGGCCCGGTGAT
>CAYYVB010000074.1:0-10839 GCA_964475035.1 uncultured Opitutaceae bacterium
CGAGCGAGCTCGTCATTCGCGTCAGCGGCACCGACGGCGAAGTCAGTGTCAGCTCGAACTTCATTCTCCGAGTCACCTTGCCCACGGCGCCCACGGCGGGTGCCGATGCCGGCACGGCCACCGAGGCCGGCGGCGTGGACAACAATCTCCCCGGAGCACCGGCGACGGGCAACGTCCTCGGCAACGACACCGGCGCCAGCATCACGGTCACCGCGGTGCAACCCGGCGGCACGCTCACGGCGGCCGCCTCGGGCGTCGCAGCCGGCAGCACGAGCAACGGCGGTGCGACCTCCGTCACCGGCTCGTTCGGCACGCTGACGATTGGCGCGGACGGCTCGTATCGCTACGTGGCCAACGACAACGCCGCCGCCGTCGAGGCGCTCAACGCCGGCCAGTCGCTGACCGACACGTTCACTTACCGCGCGACCGATCGCGCCGGACAGACCGCGACCGCGACGCTCACCGTCACGATCGCCGGCGCGACGGATGCGCCGCCACCCATCGTCGTCGCTCCGCCGGCACCGCCGCCCGCACCGCCGCCGTTCATCAGCCCGCCGCTCATCACGCCGGCACCGGTGCTCAGCATCACGGCGATCACGACGGCAACCTCGTCCTCCGCCCTCGGCTTCGGTCTTGGTCAGCAGGCGGTCGGGATGTTCAACGAAGGACAGTTTACCGTCGCGGCGAACAGCTTCCGCATCGTCGTGCTGCCCTCCGAAGTGCCGAGCCTGATGATGTATCGCGGCGTGCCCGACCAGTTCTCCGAGGCGAACGAGCGCATCTACTTCACCATCCCGGGCGACGCTTTTGCGCACACACGGAGCGGTGCGCAGGTGACGCTCACCGCCACATTGACCGACGGCAGTGCGCTGCCCGGCTGGCTCACGTTCAATAAAATGACCGGCACGTTTGAAGGCGTGCCGCCGAAAGATTTTGAGGGCGAGATCCGCATCAAGGTCATCGCTATCGACTCGCAGGGTCTGCAGGCCGAGGCGATCTTCCGCTTCAACATCGCCAAGACCAAGACGACCGGGAAGCTCGGCCTCTCCGAGCAACTGCAGCGCATCTCTTACCTCGGGGGAAAGACGCGTGACTTGCAGCTCGCGGCCCGGTAACCGGTAGCCGTTCTCGTGAGTCAGACGCCGCCGATCAAGATCACCCATCCGCTCGAAATCCTTCTCGAGCTGGTGCGTCGCGCCCGCGCAGCCGAGAGCGCAGTGGCGCTTCGTTTTGTCGCGGTCAACGACACGCACATCCTTGCGCCCTTCCAGCAATCGGCGCTCTGGATCGAGGGGCAGGGGATCGCCGCCCTTTCCGGCCTGATCGAGGTCGACGCCAACGCGCCTTACGCGCAATGGCTCGAGCGCGTTGCCGCGCATCTGCGCCCGACGCCGGCGCGTCTGCTCGCCGCGACCGATCTGCCGTCAGAACTCGCGGCGGATTGGGCCCATTGGCTGCCCGAGCACGCGCTGTGGATCCCGTTCGCGTCGCGCGACGGCGAGTGGCGCGGTGGTTTTCTCTTCGCCCGCGCCCAGCCGTGGCGCGAACTCGACCTGCGTCTCTACCACGAGTGGATCGGAACTTGGGCCGCGCTCTATCACGCTGCGGTCAAACCCACGCTTGGGGCGCGTCTCCGTCGCACCGCCCAGCGCCTCCCGCGCACCTTGCGCCGCCGGCCGGTGCTGTGGTCGCTGGCGGCTTTGCTGCTCCTGCTCCTGCCGGTGCGCCTGTCGGTGCTCGCTCCCGGCGAACTTGTGCCGGCCAACCCGCTTGTCGTGCGCGCACCGGTCGAAGGCATCATCCAGACCTTCCACGTCAGCACCAACGAGACGGTCAAGGAGGGCCAACCGCTCTTCTCCTACGACGACGCAGCGTTGGCCTCGCGGCTTGAGGTTGCGACCGAGACCTGGCGCACCGCTGAGGCGGAGGAGCGCCAATACCGTCAACAGGCACTCTTCGACGCCAAGGCCCGCAGCCTCCTCGCTTCGATCCGCGGCAACGTCGAGGAGAAGCGCCTCGAGGTCGATTACCTGCGCAGCCTGCTCGAGCGCAACCGCGTGCTCGCTCCGCGCGCCGGCGTGGTGTTCGTCGACGATCCCACCGAGTGGGTCGGCCGTCCGGTCCTGGCCGGCCAACGCATCATGCGTCTCGCCGAGCCGGATGATCGCGAAGTGGAGGTGTGGCTGCCTGTCGGCGACGCCATCGCGTTGGCACCGGGTGCTCCGGTGCGGCTGTATCTTAACGCCAGTCCGCTGGCTCCGGTGGCCGCGACTTTGCGCACGATTTCCTACGAGGCGCAGCGCCGGCCCGACGGGCAATATGCCTATCGCCTGCGCGCGACGCTCGTCGGGTCGACGGAACACCGTGTCGGCCTGAAGGGCACAGCCCGCGTCAGCGGCGGCCGCGTGCCGTTCGTCTATTGGATGCTGCGCCGCCCGTTCGCGGCGTTGCGTGAATTCCTCGGCGTGTGAACCTGCAACTGCCCCCGCTGCGCGAGGAACTCGCGATCCAGGAAGGTCCTCGCGCGCATGACGGCCAGCCCGGCTGGACGCTGCATGATCCGTCACGCAACCGCTTCTTCCGGCTCGATTGGCTCACGTTCGAGATCCTGCAGCGCTGGTCGCTGCGCGACCCGGGCGTCATCGCCCGGCACATCACGGAGCACACGCCGCTCAAGGCGACCGCGGGCGACATCGACGCCGTGCTGAGATTCCTCGCGCAAAACCAGCTCCTGCACCTCGCCGGGGCGCCGCTCTCGGGCGATTGGGCGGCGCTGCACGCGCGCGGGCGGCAGACAGGGCTGCGTTGGCTGGTGATGAATTACCTCTTCTTCCGTGTGCCTCTCGTGCGGCCCGAGCGGTTGCTCGTCTGGCTGGAGCGGCGGATGCAGTTCCTGTTCCGCCCGTGGTTCTGGAGGGTCACCGCGCTTGCCGCCGTGGCGGGGATGGTGCTCGTGGCGCGGCAGTGGGACCAATTCGCCGGCACCTGGACCGCGCTCGCGGATTTTTCCGGGCTGCTCGGCTTTCTCGCCATCATCGTCGGCGTGAAGATCTGCCACGAATTCGGTCACGGGCTCGCCGCGACGCACTACGGCTGCCGCGTGCCCGCGATGGGTGTGGCGTTCCTCGTGCTCACGCCCGTCGCCTACACCGACGTCAACGAGGCTTGGAACCTGAAGGAGCGCCGTCCGCGCCTGTGGATCGGCGCGGCGGGCATGATCACCGAACTGCTGCTTGCGGCGTGGGCGACGCTCGCGTGGGGCCTGCTGCCGGACGGCACGCTGCGCTCGATCGCCTTCATGCTCGCGACGACCACCTGGGTGAAATCGCTCCTCATCAACGCGAGCCCGGTGATGCGCTTCGACGGCTATTACCTGCTCTCCGACGCGCTCGATCTGCCGAACCTGCATGCGCGCTGCTTCGCCCTCGCGCGGTGGCGCCTGCGGGAAATGCTCTTCGGGTTGGGCGAGCAACCGCCCGAGCATTTCACGCGCCGGATGCGGCGCGGGCTGGTCGCGCTGGGCGTGTTCATCTGGCTTTACCGGCTGGTGGTGTTCCTCGGCATCGCGGTGTTCGTCTACTATTTCTTCTTCAAGGCGCTGGGAATTGTCCTCTTCACGGTTGAAATCATCTGGTTTGTGCTGCTTCCCATTGGGGAGGAAATGAAAGTCTGGCACGAGAAACGCGACGCCATCCTGCGTTCGCCGCGCACGCGGTGGACGGCGGCCGTCGTGCTCGCCCTGATCATGCTCACGGCCGTGCCGCTGCCGCAACGGGTGCGGCTGATGGGCGAGCTCGCCCCGTTGCAGGAATTGCGCCTCGTCGCCCCCGACAGCGCGCGGCTGGTGGAGCTGCCGGTCGCCGACGGCGCGCGCGTCGCAGCCGGTCAGCCGCTGCTCCGCCTCGATTCCCAGGCCGTCCGCCAACGCTTGGAACGCGCCCGCATCCGCGTGGAACGCGTCGAGGCCGAGATGAAGACCGCCGAACTCGACGCGTCCCACCGCGCCCGCCTCCCGACGATGGAGGCCGCGCTCGTCATGGCCCGCGCCGCCTTGCGCGAGGCCGAGGTCAATTTGGAGCAACTGACGCCGAACGCGCCCTTCGCCGGCGTGCTCCGCCGGGCCGCGGGCGACGTGCAGGTCGGCGAGGTGGTGGAGCGCGACGAACTGCTCGCGACTTTGGTCGGCGACGGTGCCTGGCAGGTCACCGCTTACCTCGACGAACGCGACCTGCATCTCGTCACGCCCGGGACTACGGCACGTTTTTATCCGGCGGGGCAGCCGCACCAGCCGTTGGAGATGCGGGTCACGGCCATCGAACGCGACGCGGCGCGCGTCATCGCGCACCCGCTCCTCGCCGATCAATCCGGCGGTAATATCCCCACGCGCCTCGTGGACGGCGAATTGGTGCCGTTCCGCGCGAGTTATCGCCTGCGCTTGGAGGCGACCGCCGTCGATCCGCAGCTCGCCACGCAGACGCGGGTGGGCAAGGTCGTGATCCACGCCGGCCACGAATCGCTGCTTGCCCGCGGCGCGCGCGCCGTGATGTCCGTCCTCTGGCGCGAGGCGGGATTCTGAGTTTTGCGCGCTGAGAGTGGCGCGTTCGCGCGCAACTCGTCGTTCAGCTGAACAGTTCCAGCACCGGCGCCGGGAAGAGCCCCAGCAGCACGATGAGCAGCGCGGAGACGAGCAAGGCGAGGAACGCCGGCAGCGGCGTCGCGATCGGCGTCGCACCTTCGGCGGGCTTGGCCACCAGCGCCTGCTTCAGGATGAGGAGGTAATAGTAAAGCGCCACGGCGCTGAGGGCGATGGCCGCGAAGGTCAGCCAGCCGGCCGGGCCGTTGAGCGAGCCGGCCTTCAGCACGGAGGCGAAGACGGCGAACTTGCCGAAGAAACCGGCGAGCGGCGGGATGCCCGCGAGCGACAGCACGAAGATGGCCAGCACGCCCGCGAGGAACGGCGAGCGCCGGAACAGGCCCGCGAGATCGCCGAGGTCCTGGCAGCGGCCGGCCCGGTCGACGATGGCCACTACGCCGAAGGCGCCGACTGTCGCGAGGCCGTAGGTGGCGGCGTAATAGAAGACCGGTCCCGGACCGGCGCGGCCGGCGGCGAGCACGCCGAGGAGCAAGGCGCCCGCGTGCGCGATGGCAGAGTAGGCGAGGAGGCGGCGGACATTTGATTGCGCGAGCGCGCCGATGTTACCGATCAGCAGCGAGGCGAGTGCGAGCACGGCGACGATCGGCAACCAGCCGACGACGATCGGCCATTCCATCACGCGGCCGGCTGAAAAACCGAGTCCCGGCCAGAGCAGGCGCGTGAACACGACGAGGCCGGCGAGCTTCGAGGCCGAGGCGATCAAGGCCGAGGCCGACACCGGTGCGCCCTGATAGACGTCCGGTGCCCAGAGGTGGAACGGCGCCGCGGCGGCCTTGAAGCCGAAGGCGGTGATGATCATCGCCAGCGCGATCACGAGCAGCGGCGACATCCCGAGCAGCGAGATCTGCATCGCGATGTGCGGCAGGTCGATCGCGCCGGTCATGCCGTAAAGCAGGCTGAAACCGAAGAGCAGGAACGCCGCCGACATGCCGCCGAAAAGGAAATATTTCAGACCTGCCTCGGCGGACTCGGGCTTGGACTTGTCGAAGCCGGCGAGGATGTAGAGCGAGAGGCTGGCGAGTTCGATGGCGAGGAAGATGACCAACAACTGCTGGGCCGCCGCCATCAGCGTGAAACCGGACGTGGCGAGCAGGACGATGGCGACGTATTCCGTCGGATGGCGCAGCCGCGCGACGCCGGGCAGCATGGCGAGCGTGAGCCCGGCCAGCACGATGACGCCCAGACGCGTCGCGAGCGTGAGGTTGTCGAGGATCAGCACGCCGCCGAAGGCCGAGCCGCCGACGCCGGCGGCCAGCGTGCCGTAGGCGGCGGCCAGCAACGCGGCCAGGCCGAGGCCGGTGGCGACCCGCAGGCGCTGCGCGCCGTTCCGCGCGCGGCCGGTGGCGAGGTCGAAGCCCAGCACAACCAGCGCGCCGAGCACGAGGGCGGTTTCAGGCAGCAGGGCCCGGAAGAGTTCAGCGTAGCTCAAGGTCATGACGCACCTCCCGTCAGCGCAGTGCGCATCAGCGGGGATTCGAGCGCCGGGCGGATCCAGTCGAGGAGGGAATCGGGATTCAGGCCGACATAGACCATCGCGGCGATGAGGAGGAACGCGCCGGCTTTCTCCGGCCAGGTGATCGGCGTGAGATCGTGGGCATGCTCGCCATGGGCCGATTGGGTCGCGGCCTTCGGCTCCGTCTTGCCGAAGAACGAAACCTGGATCGCCCGCAGCGTGAACGCCGCGGCGATGAGCACGCCCGTCGCGGCGGCCAGCGCCCAGAGCGGCGAGGTTTTCCACGTGCCGATCAGGATCGTGAGCTCGGCCGGGAAGCCGCTGAAGCCCGGCATGCCCATCGAGGCGAGACCGGCGATGACGAACACCACCGCCGCGAACGGCATCAATTTGTGCAACGGCATCGCGCGCAGGTCGTCGAGTTTGCGCGTGTGGGTGCGCTCATAGACCATGCGGCCGACGACGGCGAAGAGCAGGCCTGCGATGACGCCGTGGGAGAACATCTGCAGCACCGCGCCGCTAACGGCGACCGGATTGGCGGCGGCGAGACCGAGCAGCACGAAGCCCATGTGGCTCACGCTCGAGTAACCGATGACGAACTTGAAATCCTCCTGCACCAGCGCGACGAGGCCGGCGTAGACGATGCCGATGATCGCCAGCCAGGCGATGACCGGCGCGAAATACTCCAACCCGGCGGGGAAGGTCGCCATCGCCACGCGCAGGCAGCCGTAAGCACCGAGCTTCATCACGACACCCGCCAGCAGCATCGACGCCGCGGTGGGCGCGGCGACGTGGCCGGTCGGCGCCCACGTGTGGAAGGGGAACATGCCCGCCAGAACGGCGAAGCCGGTGAAGAGCAGGGCGAACATCCCGAGCTGCTCGAAGCGCGAGAAACCGCCCGCCGCCGCGGCGAGCTCGGCGAGCCCGAAGCTGCCGCCGCCGGCCGCCGCCCAGGCCCAGATCATGCCGGCCATGACCAGCGCGCTGCCGGCGAAGGAGTAGAGCACGAGCTTCATCGCGCCGTATTCGCGGTTGGTGGAGCCCCAGTTCGCGATGAGGAAATACTTCGGCACGATCGCGATCTCGTAGAACACGAAAAGCACGAACGCATCCGCGCTGAGGAACACGCCGAACACGCCGCCGATGAGCGCGAGGTAGAGCGCGAAGAATTCCCCGTCGCGGTGCTCGATGTTCCAGGAGAAGAGCACGCCGACCACGGCGGCGAGGCCGGTCAGGACGACCAGCGTCATGCTGATGCCGTCCGCCGCGAGGTGGTAGCGGACACCGAGCTGCGGGATCCATTCGGCGTTCACGAGCGTCTGCAGGCCCGCCGCCGGCACGAAGCCCGCCGCGGCCCACAGCGCGAGGGCGAACGTCGTCAGCGCCGTGCCCAGCGCCACGACGCGCGCGGCCTGCGCCGAGCGCGCGCCGGCCGCCAGCGCCAGCACGGCACCGGCGAAAGACACATAGATGGTGAAGGGCAGGGCGTTCATCGAGCGGGAAGCGGGAAGCGGGGAGAGGCGGGCTGGCTCATGGCAGGTTCGCCACCCAGGCGTTGACCAGCGGGTTGATGAGGCCGGCGAGGAGCTGCGGCACCACGCCGAGGAGGAACATCAGCACGATCAGCGGCGCGAAGGTCAGGCGCTCATCGGTGTCGAGGTCGCGGAACTTCACGCCCGCGCCGGCGGCCGGGCCGTGGAAAACCCGTTGCCAGAACGTCAGCAGGAACAGCGCCGTGGCCAGCAGGCCGAGCGTCGAGACCGCCGCCGCCCACGGCGTGAGGCCGAAGACGCCGCGGAAGATGAGGAACTCGCCCACGAAGCCGTTCAGGCCCGGCAGACCGAGCGACGAGAACATCGCGATGCCGCACAGGCCGGCGAAGATGGGCGCCGCGCTGCGCACGCCGCCGAAGTCATGCAGCCCGCGCAGGCCACCCGAGCGCGCCTCGAGCACGCCGATCCCGAAGAACAGCGCGGCGGCGGAGAGGCCGTGGTTGAACATCTGGAGCAGCGCACCGCTGAGCGCGGCGGCGGTCGCCTCGTCGCGGCCGCCCGCGGCCGCGACGACGAAGAGCGCGAGCAGGCAGTAGCTGAGGTGGTTGACCGACGAGTAGGCGATCATGCGCTTCAGGTCGGTCTGCCTCAGGGCGGCGTAGGCGCCGAGCACGACGCCCGCGACGGCGAGCCAGAGCAGCGGCGTGGCGACGGCCTGCAGCTCGGTCGGAAACAGCGGCCAGAGCAGGCGGAGGAAACCATAGACACCCATCTTCGAGAGCACGCCGGTGAGGAACATCGACGCCCCGGTCGGCGCCTCGGCGTAGGCCGGCGGCAGCCAGGTGTGGAAGGGGAAGAGCGGCACCTTGACGGCGAGGCCGAGCAGCACGCCGAGGAAGACGATCTGCGGCCAGAACGTGCCGAGGCCGGACAGCTTGGCGGTCAGGCCGCCCTCGCGCGCCAGCGCGGCGAGTTGGAGGAAATCAAAGGTGCCCGTCGCAGCGTAGAGGGCGGCGAAGCCCAGCAGCATGAACGCGCTGCCGCCGATGGTGTAGATCACGAACTGGTAGGCCGCGCGCGCCGCGCCGGGGCCGCCCCAGAGCTTGATGAGGAAGAAGGCAGGCACGAGGCTCAGCTCCCAGAAGATGAACCACGGGAAGAAATCCAGCGCGAGGAACACGCCGAGCGCGCTGCCCTGCAGGAAGAGGAAGAGCGCGGCGTAGAGCGACGGCTGCGCGGCGGCGCGCGTCGTGCCGAAGAGCGCGACCGGCGCGATCACGCCCGTGAGCAGCACAAGCAGCAGGCTGAGGCCGTCGAGGCCGAGGTGGTAATTGACGTTCAGCGCGGAGATCCACGCGTGCTTCTCGACGTATTGCATCGCCGTAACCGCGGGGTCGAAGCCGCTCAGCACCGTCGTGCCGAGCGCCAGCGTCGAGAGGCTGAAGAACAGCGCGATGAGCCGCGTCGGCCCGGCCGGGAGCTTCGGCAGCAGCGCGAGCAGGAGCGCGCCGAGCCACGGCGTGAAGACGATGAGCGTGAGGAGCGGCAGCGAGTTCATCGGGCACCTCCCAGGATCACGACCAGCAGCACGACCACGAAACCCAGCGCGAGCGTGCGCAGGTAGCCGTGGGCGTCACCGGTCTGGTGGCGGGAGTAGAAGAGGCCGGCGCCGCGGAGTTTCTCGCTCGCGGCGTTGAAACCACCATTGAGCGTCTGCTCGTCCGTCTCGCGGTTGACCGCGCCGGTGTAGACGCCGAGCGCGCCGAGGAGGCGCACGGCGCCGTCCCAGACCCAGCGGTCCATCCAGTCGGCCAGCGTGGCGAGGGCGGCGTTGGCGCGGAAGGCGGTGGCGGCGTAGAGTTCGTCGAAACCGAGCCGGCCGGCGAGGGCGGCGAACGCGCCCGGCAGGCGCGCTTCGAGCGGGTCGCGGGCCGTGGCGTTGGTGCGCGGGCGGTGTCCGTAGAGCGCCCAGCCGGCGCCGATGCCGACGGCGACGATGAGGACGGAGGCGGCCATCAGGCCGGCGCCATCGAAGAGGCCGTGGCCATGGACCTCGCTTTTACCCTCGAGCATGGCGCTCAGCCATGGGTAGGTCGGCAGGTTGACGAGGCTCAACAGCACGGTGCAGACGGCGAGGATGACGAGCGGGCCGGTCATGGCCGCGTGGTTTTCGTGCGCGTGGCCGGCGGCTTCCGAGCGCGGTGTGCCGAAGAAGGTCTCGGCCATCAGGCGTGTGTTGTAGAAGGCCGTGAGCACGACGCCAAGCAACGCGGCGTAGAAGGGCAGTTGCGAGAAGCTCCAGCCGTGCGCGGCGTGGAGGATCGCTTCCTTCGACCAGAACCCGGAGAAGAACAGCGGCACGCCGACCAGCGCCATCGTGCCGATGCTGAAGGTGACGAAGGTGACCTTCATCTTTTTCGACAACCCGCCGAGCTGACGGATGTCCTGCTCGTGGTGCGCGGCGTGGATGACCGAGCCGGCGCCGAGGAAGAGCAGGGCCTTGAAGAACGCGTGCGTCAGCAGGTGGAAGATCGCCGCGACCCACGAGCCGACGCCGATCGCCAGCATCATGTAGCCGAGCTGCGAGACGGTGGAAAACGCGAGGATGCGCTTGATGTCATTCTGAGCGACGGCGATGAACGCGCCCATCAGCGCCGTGACCGCACCGATGAAAGCGATGACGGTCAGTGCGTCCGGCGTGAGCAGCGGGAAGACGCGCGCCATGAGGAACACGCCCGCGGCCACCATCGTCGCCGCGTGGATGAGTGCCGAGACGGGAGTCGGGCCCTCCATCGCGTCGGGCAACCAGACGTGAAGCGGGAACTGGCCGGACTTGCCGACCGCGCCGCAGAAGATGAGCAGGCCGATCGCGGTCGAGAGCGCGAGGCCGCCGGCGAGCGTCTGGCCGGCGAGCGTCGAGAGGACGGCCGGTTCGAGGGCGCCCGCGCCGCCGTCATAGAACAGCAGCGTGCCGCCCGCGTGTTGCAGCCAGAGCATGCCGAGCAGCAGGCCGAGGTCGCCGATGCGCGTCGTGATGAACGCCTTCTTGGCCGCCACCGCGGCTGAGGGTTTGTGGAACCAGAAGCCGATGAGCAGATACGAAGCGAGGCCGACGAGCTCCCAGCAGACGAAGAGCAGGAGCAGGCTGTTCGCCACGAGCAGGCCGAGCATCGCCGCGGCGAAGAGGCTGAGGAAGCAGAAGAACCGCGCGAAGTTCGCGTCCTCCTTCATGTAGCCGG